>JBFMGH010000118.1:0-17663 GCA_040752795.1 Cyanobacteriota bacterium | reverse complement strand
TTGCCTGCAAGATTAATAATAACTGTAAAAGAAAAACAACCATTATTTTTAATCTACAAAAATATAAACACCACACCTATTTATGCTTTAAATACTGATGGATCTTATTTAGGCAAACAATATTTCCCACTACCTGAAAAATATAGTAAAGATGTTTATAAGATTGTGGTATCTGCTAAATCAGAATTACTTAATAATAATAATATCAACAAATATGAAACACTCATTAATATAGCTGAAAAAACTACTGGTGAAAGCTTGATATATTTTGATATCAGAAATCCTTCAGATGTTTATTTAATTATGTCTAAATGCCTTATAAGGCTAGGAGAAGTTGATGCTACTGTAATAGAAAGAATAAGCCGGCTAAAAGCAATAATGCCCTCTGTAAAACCTTTAGAAAATAATCTAGAATATATTGATCTAAGATGGGATAAAGCCTTAAGCTTAAAAGAAAAAATTGAAGAAAAAAATAAAATTAAAGAACCTAATAAAAAGATAGAACCTGTAGAATCTATAGACACTATTAAAGCCGTAGAGCAAAGAGAGGCTAATGAAGCGTTAGAAAAGAAAGAAAAGCTGAAGCAATTAGAAAATATACAGACAACCGATAAAAAAGATCCAATTCAACAAACCTCTAATGAATCTGATCCGTAGAATATACTGTTTTTTAAAAGATTTATCCGGTAAATATATTGAAAATTATTCAGGTTATTTTAATATTAATAGTATCAATACCTGTTATGTATATAATTGGTGTCGGAACTATTATAATATTTGGTCTTATTTATGAATACTGGCCAAGAAAAATTTTAACACATAACGTATTTGGAGATATTAAAAGATATCATAATCTCTGGAAGCGTGAAATAGAGTTTATAGATTATAAAGATGTTTTAATAGAGCTTCATGGTGACAAAACGGGGCCATATAATTCTTCAATAGAAATATTTGATGAATTAAAACAAAGATATGTAACTCTAAAAAAGAACCTTATCAAAGATTTATTAAATGACTATATGACCTTAGTAGATGCCCTTGAAAATGATGACTCTATAGACAAAAAAGAACTTGAAAACATTGACATAAATAATATTTTGAAACATTGCAAGCTTAAAACAATAACCATTATGAATTCAACAATTACACTTTCTTACTACCTTGACTGGGATTCAGAGCATCAAAGACATGTTACTATTGAAAACTGGGAAGTAACAGGATTTCATTTTTAATATTGATTTATTATTTAATCAACGAATACATTTTAACTGTATACTTATACAATATAACAATGATAATTTTATTTTACAGCTTTTATCTTGAATATTGAGATATCAACAGAATTTTTTTTAAGATTATTATGACTACAAAAAAAGTACAAAAAAACAAATTAGCAGCTTTTATTATAATTATACTTATCCTTGAAAGTAATCTATAGATTCCAGATTATAGAGGCAGGGTATTTTTGCCCGCTACGCTGGCAAAAATACCCTATAATAAATTAAAGCCATATATCGCTTACTCCCGTGGGTTGGTATACAACCTGCATAGCACTAATTGCTATAAGTATATACAATATTTATGAAATTTATAGCTATAAAGAAATAGCAAAACAAGACTATGAAAGATCCATTGAAATATATAAGCTGTTAAAAAAAGCCCGTACTGATTATGAAAAGAAAACCAAACGGATACCACAAAAATTTTCAGAGTTCGTTCAACTCAATGGAGATTTAAAAGAACCCTATTTTTGTAACCTGGATAAATATATTTCAACCTTTAATAGCCCGAATGACAATGCAGACCTAAATAAAAACTATTTAAATATAAAATATATAACTGGTTACTCAGTAATATTCACAATAAATAAAGAGAACGGTTAAATAGAAAAGATCTACAGTTTTAGACCCTATAAATGTATGTATCAGAATAAATAAAGCTTTCAGTAAAATATTTGTATTAACTTCCAATCGTATTTTTTTATTGAAAATGTATTTTAAGAAGTTGATAATAGTTATAGGACTTATGCGTAACTATATTAATATTCAAAAAAAATAGAAAGAACCGCGGACCTTTTAAAACCTGGCCTGGCTGAGTTACTATTCCCTGATATTTTATTAAACTATGTTGTGCAGATGTCTTATTAAAAGTAAGTTGTTTAAAATTATATAGAATTATTATCGGGGGTAAATATGAGAAAAAAGCTAACAAGAAGAGAGTTTTTAAATATTTCAGCCAGCCTTGGCATCTCATTGTATGCAGCAGCTTATTTCTTTGCAGATAAAGAATTAATAGCAGAAGGAGCCTCTACAATAGCAGGTAGTTCAAAACTTTGTTTAAGCAAGGGAACTACATATTCAGAAATGACCAAATCTGTAATAAATAAAATGGGAGGAATAAAGAAATTTGTTTCTCCTGGAGATGTTGTAGTCTTAAAACCAAATATAGCCTGGAATCAGAAAGCCGGTTACGGAGCCAATACAACACCAGAGATTGTTGGCACTATAGCAAAATTATGCAAAGATGCCGGCGCTAAAAAGGTTAAAATACTGGAATACCCATGTGTAGACCCAAAAGTATCATTCAACAGAAGTGGCATTATGCAGGTAGCCCGGGCTGTTGGAGCAGATATCCATTATCTGGATGAACGGACTTTAAAAAAATGTAAGATTGGCGGTAATTTTGTTACTGAATGGCCAGTATTTTCAGAATTTATAGATAATGATACACTTATTAATATACCAATAGCAAAGCATCACTGCCTATCAAAACTAAGCATAGGTATGAAAAACTGGCTAGGCGCAATAGGTGATGACAGAGGAGAACTTCATGAGGATCTTCATACATCAATAGCAGATTTTGCAACATTTTTTAAACCTGATTTAACTATTGTAGACCTAACAAAAGTTTTAATTAAAAATGGTCCACAGGGTGGTAGCCTTGAAGATGTCAAAACATTAAATATGATCACTGGAGGACTGGACCCTGTCGCAACAGATGCATTTGCCGCCAAACTCCTGGGCTATAACCCTGCCGATATTGGCTTTATTAAAAAAGCTCAAGAATATGGAATAGGCACAATGAATTATAAAAAGTTACTTGATAGCTAGTTTTATACTTTTTAAACAGAGGGCTTTTACTAACAAAATATGCTTCAAAACCTTGTCTTTAAAATTAAAAGAATGTCAACAATTCGCAAAGTAGTAGCATCAA
This sequence comes from Cyanobacteriota bacterium, assembly GCA_040752795.1. Taxonomy (GTDB): domain Bacteria; phylum Cyanobacteriota; class Vampirovibrionia; order JBFMGH01; family JBFMGH01; genus JBFMGH01. The sequence continues at coordinate 14,450 of JBFMGH010000118.1, read as the reverse complement.
TAATATTCATATTATTTATCTGGTTGTTATTGCAAACAAAGTTTGAAGTTTTGTTAGATAATTCATCTTATTCAAATATATTTTTAAAAATAGACCCATTGCTAATACTAACCACCTTTATAAGTAACCGATCATTTGATTTTACATTATTTCTAATGTGCTCTTTTACAATATTACTGACAATAATATTTGGCCGATTTTTTTGTAGCTGGATTTGCCCGCTAGGATATTTAAATCAACTTATCAGCAGGGTTTTTCACAGAAATAAAACCGTAGAATTTTCAAAATATCAATATTTAAAATATTATATATTACTTTTTATATTTATATTAGCAATTTTTGGCATCAATATAGCTGGTATATTTGACCCTATAACATTAACAATAAGATCTATAACCATATTCATTTTACCAGCAGGCAGCACTATATATAATCAAGTTCTTGATATAGTTTATAACCTGCCAGTGTTAAATTATACTTATGACAATTTAAAGAAAGTAAATGATTTCATATTTGCATCTGGTTCATATAACTTTAAACACTTTATTTTGATGGGTATAATTTTTATAACTATTCTGATATCAAATATCTTTGCAAATCGTTTTTGGTGCAATTATTTATGCCCACTAGGAGGGTTATTAGGAGTCATTTCAAATATAAGTTTATTTAAGATATTACAGAAACAAGAATTATGTAAAAGCTGTAAAATATGTTCAAAAAACTGCCATGGTAATGCTAATCCTCATAAATTAAAAGAATTAAAATATAGCGAATGTATGGTTTGCGGAAACTGTTTGAAAAACTGCCCTCAAAACGGTCTTGAATATAAGTTTAATTTTGAATCTTCAACAAATAATTTTACCCCTGAAAGAAGAAATTTTATAGTTTCAAGTGTAGTATCAGTATTAACAGTGCCAGTTATATTAAAATTAACACCTGTTCAGAATAATCTAATACGACCACCAGGGGCCATTAATGAAACTGAATTTCTAAATAGGTGCATAAGTTGTGGAGAATGTTCAAAAGCCTGTCCTAATAATGCCATACAAATAACTTTTCTGGAGTCAGGTATTGAAGGTATTTTCACACCATTTATAATTCCGAGGCTTTCATATTGTGAATATTATTGTAATGTATGCTCAAAGGTTTGTCCGACCTCAGCAATAAAAGAAATTAAAATAGAAGATAGAGATTTTATAGCAATAGGAAAAGCAAAGATTAATAAAAAGATTTGCATACCTTATGCTAAAAATGATTCATGCATAGTATGTGAAGAGCATTGCCCACTACCAGATAAAGCAATAAAAGTTAAAATAGACAATAATATTGCAAAACCTTATGTAGATTATGATTTATGCATAGGTTGTGGAATATGTGAATATAAATGCCCGGTCAAACCTGACTCTGCTATTAAAATAGAACCTAAAGGAGCAACCAGATTAACTATTTAAAGAATTCTATTTCTTATTTCATTATTATTTATTAATGTATATAAAATAATGTTATTAATATACATGTAATATCTGTAAATAAGCAACAAACAAATGAGCAATAATTATATAATCACTAAAAGTTAAGAATTCTAAATTGTTTTTTCTAAGAAAAACAATGTTATCCTGATAATAAAAAATAATATTTAAATAGTAGTATATTAAGCACCAAGCCTAAATACGACCTATTAACTTTTTAGAAGTATAAAATTAGTTTTATAAATCTATATAAATTAGGTAAAAGTATTAAGAGTTTAAAAGGATAGAAAAGTAAATTAAGATTACGTAATGATTGACGGTTTAAACCGATCAGTGGTATATTTTATATGCTGTGCCGAGGTAGCTCAGTTGGTAGAGCGGAGGACTGAAAATCCTTGTGTCGGCAGTTCAATTCTGCCCCTCGGCACTTTTTTCATGCAAATTTTTTTACAATATAGACCTTATACGAAAAATAAGTTAAACTTTAAACTTATAAATTGTAATAATATGTTTAATAAAAGAGAGTTTTAAAAATATGGTTTTTTCAAAATTCTTTGGTATCGATAAAACACCCATAGCCGGATTAGAAATAGGACAGGATTTTATAGTCTTTTTAAAACTAATAAAAGAAGAAAACGGCTTTGCGGTAGACAATTTGATACAAATTCCAACACCACCCAACGCAGTTTCTGGTGGAAACATCAATGATCCAGAGGGGATTGGTGAAGTTGTAAGGTCAATACTGGATAGAAACGAGATAGAAACCATCAAGGTTAATCTATCATTGCCTTCCAATGTGCCATTTATAAGAACTGTAACCCTGCCTGATCTACCTTATGAAGAACTCAAGGTAATAGCTAAAGATGAAGCTTCAAATCATATACCATTTTCAATAAGCGATGCAAATGTTGACTTTGTTTTACTGGAAGAATCCAGGAGAGTTGAAAGTGGCAACAAACGTATAATTGACGTTTTAATAGTTGCGGTACCAAAAAGCGTTGCACAAAAATATGTTGATGTGGCAGATGCAGCTAAAATAAAAATTAATACAATAGAAGTTGCAACGTATTCAATGATAAAAGGTCTCGCAAATGCTGGTCAAATTAAGCCTACCAAAGACATTGTAGTAAGTGTTTTAATAGGTTTTGATACAACAGATATTACTTTAGTATCTAATGGTTTTCCACTGTTTTCGCACACAGCACCGGTCGGTAAGAAAAATATCATTGATACTATATCAACGGGCCTCGGGTTAAGCCAGATGGAAACATTAAACTTTATACCTCAGGTTGCAATTTTAGTACCAGGCTTTGCAACAACAAATGATCCACAAATAGTAAAAGCTGCAACATTAGTTAGAATGATTTACAACACAATAAGTACAGAAATATCTAAAGCCATACAATTCTATCAAAGCCAAAAAGCTGAACCCCCTGAAATATTAAAGATAGTTCTTGGTGGCCCGGGAATGTGTATAAAAAATGCTGAAAAATTTATCGGTAACAGATTAAAAATTGATACTGAACTTGCTGATTCATTTAATAATATCAATGTACCCCCCGAGCAACTTGAAAACTATGATACACCTACATTAATTACTAGTGTTGGTTTAGCATTGAAAGGACTATAAAAATTGAAAACTATTGAAGTAAATTTAATGGGTGATTTAAAGCAGAAAGCTGCACCAAGTAAGCTTGGCTCACTGCCATCAGCTGTTACAGGGTCATCTGATGAACCTAAAGATCAAAGAAATAATATGATATTATTAGGCTTATCAGGTTCTGGAATTTTAAGTTTACTACTTGTAGGCTTAATACTTATTGGATGCTGGACTATTGGTGCATTTATGCAGGGAAATATTAATAAAACCCAGACTCAAATTGAAGAGAAAACTGCTGAACTTCTAAAATATAAAAAAATGCAAGAATCTTTAGCAGGAGAAATTAAATCACTGGAGTTAAAATCAAAAGTAAAAGATTTTCTTAAAAAAGAAAAATTTCCAATGGCTTCAGTATTAGAAGAATTACGAGTAAAAATTCCTAGAGATCTGTTCTTAACTGAAATTAAAAAGGCTAAAGGTGGATTTTTAATTAAAGGAAAAGTATCTCCGCAATCAAAAGAACCACTCAGAAGTATAAGTCGCTTTATAATAAATATAAATTCTATGCTTCCAGAGGCTTCAATTGTAAGAAAAGCTTTCCTTGCTTCAGTGCAAGAAAAAGAAGGCTTATATGAATTTGCTATTAAAGCTGGCTATAAAGGCGATCAATTAGAGAAGAAAAAAGCTAAAGATTAATTAAGGAGATTAAATAAAGTGGGATTCCGTGGAAAGTTAATAGTTTTTGGCATTATCCCCTGGATTTTAGCCGTTGTAATGTTTGTATGGCTTTTAATTCCTGCCATAGGAGATATAGGCAAAAAGTCAGGAGAACTTAGAGAAAAAGAAACAGAGCTTAATACTCTCGTTGCTTCTGTAGAGGCAACAAAAGATACTTCTAAACTCGATAAACAAATAGCAAAATTACAAGCATCTCTTAGAGGGTTTAATAAAGAATACCCGGTAAAAGATGACCTTGAATCCTTATATGTTGATGTTCAAACAGCTTTAATAGACACTAATTTAACCATAGTTAAAATTGCAGTAAGCAAAGATAAATCAATAAAATTCCCTAAAGATTTCTTTGCCGAAGAAGCCAGTGAAGATAAAGCTGACGCAAAAGATAAAAAGAAAGAGAAAAAGAAAAAGAAAAGAGCTAAACGTGGTAAAAAATTACCAGACCCTGTTCAGGTAATAAAAAGATCCTTTAAGTTAGACGTATCTGGAGATTATCAAAGTGCAATAGATCTACTTAATTATCTTGATAGTTATTACAGATTTGTAACCCTTGAAAATATTGCCGTAAAAGAAAATAATAAAGTTAAACTTTTTGAAAATTTAACAGGTGATGAACCAGGTTCTCAAAGACCTTTGTTAACAACAATTATTTTCTCTGTATATAATTATAAAGAAATAGAAATGCCTAAAGAAGACGATAAAAGCAAAAAAGATAAGAAAAAGGGAAAGTAATTTAATAAGTGGAGGTTTAAAACCTAATTATGAATAAAGGCGGCTCGGAACAAAAGATTATAATAATTGCTGTTGCACTTCTAATATTTGCATTATTAGGAGCAGGTTATGTTGGTTATCTTATCTGGGGGCCAAAAGGTATTGTAAAAGATACTGATAAAACCCAGGTGACCACTGATAAACCTGTTAAAACTAAAAAAATTAAGAAAATTAAAAAATCTTCTGACAAAGATAAGAAATCCGCTGATGAAGATAAAAAAACAGATGATAAAGACAAAAAAACAGATGATAAAGATAAAAAAACAGTCGATGAAGATGTAAATAAAACTGAAGATTTAAATCAGGATGAAGAAGAAAAATCTGATGAAAATATTGATGAAATAGAACCAAAAGAAAATGTAGGTATTAATCTTGCAGATATTGCTTCCGATTTTATGGGAACCAAACCTAAAAAAGATTCCAAACCAAAAAGTCTGTTAGATGCAATGCCAAATAGAAATATGTCTATTAATAACCCTTTTGCACTAAAAAAAGAGGTTATTAAAGTTGAAGAATCAGAGTTTACAGAACTACAACAAGAATCTATTGCAATAGCCGGAAAATATAACCCATTTACAATGGGAGATATTCTTTCATCACAAAATGATGATACTACCAATACAACAAAACCTATTCAGACAACGACATCTTTGCCTGACATACCTCAAATACCTGATATTATTTCGTTTCCACCAGAAATAACTGGTCAAATACCAACAATTACTAACCTTGGTAATTTAGAAAATTTCACAGGAAGTGGTCAACAAAATGTTCAGCAAAATGATTCAGTTGTTACAAATACTAATGTAACAGAAAACATTATTGATTCTACTACTCTTACCGGAATTATTGGTAATAGAGCGATCTTACAATTTGGTAAAGAGAGTAGAGGTTTACAAGCTGGACAGAATTACAAAGGAATTGTAGTCTTATCAATATCAGACAAAAGTGTAGTACTAGAGTCTAATGGTGTAAAAGTTACTAGAGAATTGAGGGATCGTTTTTAATGATTATTAAAAAAAGAAAACTCCTGATTGGCTTAGTGTCCTGCCTAGCCATAATATCAATTTGCGCACCTAATCTCTTTGCTCAACAAACTAAAAGCGGTTGGGACTATTTACAAAATTCAAACAATGTTAAAGACGAATATGTTCAAGAACTTAACCGCGGTATAAAGGATGTTTCAAAGAGAATTTACAAAGAAGGTGACCTTGAAGCAGGCGTATTAAAAATCAAGCAAGGTTTTAATGAGTTTCCTGATGAGGAAACAATATCAATTACTCTTAGAAACGCTGATATTAAAGAGGTTCTAAGAGAACTTGCAAGACTGGGTAAAAAAAGTATTATTATTGATAACAGTGTTCAAGGAACCATTAGCTGTGAATTAGAAGACGTATCAATAAATCAGGCAATGGATCTTGCACTGGCAACAGCAGAATTAGAATCCAGAATTATAGGTGACACAATATTTGTCGCTTCTAAACCTGCAATGTTAAGAAAAGGTTTAAACAGAAGGGTTCTAAAATCAATCAAATTAAATTATGCTAATGCATTAGATGTAGCATCACTTTTAGAAGCAAGTATTTTTAACAAAGGGCTTGAAGTAAAAACACAGGTTTCTGAAGAAACAGCTGCAGCAGAGGGCTCTGCTCAGCAAGCTACGGCACAAAACTATCAGGTAATTGAAGATGGAGGAACAACCTTCATAAATGATAATCAAGGAAACATGATAAGTGCTCCAGCATCAGACATTTTATCAACATTAACTCCAAATACTTCTGCCTCATCAACAGGTTCTGTAGGAATAGCCAGAGAACGTCAGGTAAGAATAGTTAAAGAAGATATTGACCCTGCAGTTGGCTTTAATGATGCTAAAAAACTCGCCGGAGAAATAAAAATTAATGGTGTAAGTGAATCCAGTGGAAATTATTCCATTAATAATAATAGTGGTGGCACAATAGTTATACCTGATACCAGAAATAACACACTACTGATAGCCGGCCTTGAAGAAGATATTTATCTGGCAGAACAAACAATTAAATACCTTGATATGCCTAAAAGACAGGTTTCAATAGAAGTCTCTTTAATTGAGATGACAAAAACTGATCTGGCTGATATTGGTGTTGTCTTGGGCGGAGATGCTAAAGCTTTTACAGGTGGTTTTAATTCTGTTCCTAACACAGCAGATGGTACATTAAGACCAACACCACCTGCTTATATACCCAATGGCCTTGTTAAAAACTCTGATACCGGTACAGCAACTGCACCTAGCTGGGCTTATAGTTCTAACAACCCAATTAACCTGGCCAAAAGAATTGGTTTAGCAACTACTGCCGGCCAAAGTTCACTACAATTAAGCACAGTTAAAAACCTTACAAGTAATGTAGTGGCAAGAATAGAAGCCTTATTACAGAAACAAAAATTAAAATTAATTGCTAATCCAAATGTTATTGTTTTAGATGGCTCAGAAGCACTGGTAAAATTAACAAGTCAAATCATTAACAGATTTACTGTAACATCAACTACAACAAGTGTAACTACTTCACAACAACTAGCTGATGTAGGTATCGTTCTGAACGTACTACCAAGAGTTTCTGATGATGGCTATGTAACAATGAGAATCAGACCATCTGTAACAACCCCTGGTGACACGAGAACCTTTACAGTAAGTGGCAACATAGTTGAAATTACCCTTATTAATACTCGTGAAGCAATTATTCAGGAGGTCAGAACTAAATCTGGTGAAACAATTGCATTAGCAGGGTTAATTAGAGAATTTAGTACCAGTGATGAAAGAAAGGTTCCATTTGTAGGAGACTTACCATTTATAGGTAGTTTCTTTAAAACAAGATCCGGAACAAAACAAAAAACAGAATTAGTAATTTTAATTACACCTAAAATTATTGAAGACATTGGTACTCAAGCACGACCAGTTGCAAACGCAGGACCATCAGTTCCAATCGATTAATCATATAAACTTTATATAAGAGAAGGTTCTAATAAAGAGCCTTCTTTTTTTATGTGTTATATCGTATGTAATACTTATACTGATCCTTGATAGTAATTTATAAATTCTAGGTTATAGGCGTCCGGTGTTTTTGCCCCTCATACAGTGTTATTAATCTCTAATATTTTATGAAAAATCCTGCTCAATTGACTCTATAAAGTTTTCGGGAAGTTTATAAAGTTCATATACTGCTTTATTAATTAATTCTAAATACTCTGGCCTTTCATGGGGAACTCTATTATAGATCTCATATACCAGTCTTACAATTGCATCGTGAATTTCATAGTCTTGCAGGACTTTAAATTTATCAATAATAGGCCTTTTGTTCAAGTCTTGATTATCATAAGTACTTTCGTTAAAAGATATATCATAATAAGGTAAACGTTTAACAAGTTCCGGGAAAACATTGAGCTCGCCAGTTAAAAAATTATTGAAGTAATATCTAATCAAATTTGAGTTCATTAGAGCCAGAATATATCTGATATCTATTAAAGAGTCTCTATCTGTTCTATAAACCATAGTTGTACGAGTATAGGCCCCTTTATCCAACTGCCATAAGAGAGGTTCTTGATTTGATTTAGTTAGTTCAAGCTTTATTCCCCTGGCTTTAAGAACCTTTTTATCTACCCTTAATAATTCTCTTTTCATAATTACATTAATGCAAGAATGGTTAGTATAATAATGATCTGAATCAAGTGCTGCAAGAAGCCCCTTAGAACCACTTACTTCAGGTATAACTATTTTATCTGTTTCAAACAACTCAGGGAAGGCTGGCCTGTGTAACTTATCATTTCCTTCAATTATGTATAAGACTTTATCATTAGTATAAGTAATATTATATACATTTACATTACCACCCCTAATAAGATCTTTGATGGTTGGGTGATTCTTATACATCTCATATTTTTCTTTTTCACTTTCGTTAAAAATAAATTTCTTAGTATTACCAGGTTGAAGCCCCCAGCTTACATAGCAGGCATTAGAAACTGGCAGACTTTTAGATTGAATATAATCAAGAATTTCTTTTTTGTTACTATCAAGGCTGAGACGAAAAATGAAATTAAAAGTTTTTCTAAAATCTTCCTGATTTAAAGTATTAGTTGAATTACTATCTGGCTTAAGTTGAATTATTTTTAACCAGTTATTTTCAATCATAGGTTTTTTTAGAATCATAATAATTGGAGTAACATTAGCACCTTTGAAAAGGCCATTATACTTTAATTCAACAATTTGAGATATAGAACACTGGTTCAAAATTATTTCTCTAATGTTCTTAGCATAAGACTGGGTTAAAATTTTATCAGGTATAATATAACCCAAAACACCTGACTTTTTTAAATAGCTTTCTATAGCCTGTTCTATAAAAATAATGTAGAGATCAAATCTTCTAATAGCAGATTTAAAGTGCTTTAAATAATATTCTTTTTTATCCTTCTCTATTCTTTCTATGTTCAAATAAGGTGGATTGCCAATAACAATATCAAATGAGTTTTTTTCTACCGGTAACTTATTTTTTTCAAGTGCATCATAACAATGAATATTCTGTGAATAGTAACTAGAGGCTAAAGCTAAAATCAATTTTGATATTTCTACAGGTACAGGATCTATATCAATTCCATAGATATAATTTTCAATAATATCTTTCGGTTTTATACCTTTATCTATAAGATAATAATATAGACTTAAAAGAAAAGATCCACAGCCGCAAGCAGGATCAATTATTTTAAGGTCTTTAACAGAGTCAAACTGCCCTAAAGATTTTTCAATAATGTAATCAACTATTTTGGGTGGAGTATAAAAGGCTCCCTGAGACTGTTTTTTCTTGGTTGCTTTTTGAATTATCCATTGACCGGCAAAAACAGTTTCTTCTTCCTGTTTTAAAACTAATTTTAATTGAATATGATCCTGAACTTCTTCTTCTTTATAGCTTTCATGAGAACCTTTATGTATAACTATAACATTCTGATCAGTTTTGTTTATAGAAAATTTTAATAACATTTCATATAAATAGTTAAGGAATTCAAGCTTTAAAGATATAAACAAAACCCTTGAGCCTTTATCATCAAGCAATAAATATTCAGAGATATTAATAATATCGTTTACCGAAAAGTCAAAGGCATCTAAATCCAGAGAGATATTTTTAAATACAGGAGCCTGACATATTTCATAGCATTGTTCTTTAATTATATCCTTTAACTTATTAGATATTAGTGGAATATTATTAAAGTTTTTAGATAATATCGAAAGTAAAAAATCTGTTAATTTACTATTTTTAATTAATTTTAACTCTTCAGCAAATAAAACGAATAAAATATAGTATAAAAGCGAACAGGAAAATGTATAAACATTTTCAGCGTCTTCTTCTTTAGAATCATAACAGTTACATATGACTCTAAGTGCGCTAAGAAGACGTTTTGAGTGTTTATCAATCAGGTTTTGTTCTTTTAAGTCTAACTTCATATATTAAATAATGCCACTTAGTCCCCAATGAATAAAAATAATAATGATTTATTCATCAAATTGCATACTCATCAAATAATAGTACCAAATAAACAATGTATAATTCAAAAAAAATACTTCATTAAGAGAATATTATTTACAAATATTAATTAGTAAAATAGACACTAGTATATTTGATAATAAGGATAATTGATGCTAACAACTTATAAAAAATATATAAAAATACTAGCAGAGTATTTTTTAATGTGTAAAATGTATGAACTAAGTTAATTTAATTAACTAAAAGTGAGTAATAAAATTATGAGAAAGAATTTTAAACTAACACTTATCATATTAGCAATTTTAATAATACCAGCTTTAATAGTTTTTATTGCAGCAGCAGGTAGTTATCACGGACATTTTTTAATTTTTCAATATTTATTTTCCAGTGATGCAAGTGCAACGTGGGATATAACAGCAAATTATACTGGAGATTTAGGCAGACAACTCTGGCCAGATACGTCTTTGTTTATTCCTACTGGTTGGCAAGCAATTGTATCAATAATTTTAATTGTAATAGCACTATTACTATCTTGGATGAATCCAGATAACCAGAAGGTACGTATCGCCTGCATGCTACTTGCTATAGTAACTTGTATCAGGCACCTTCTCTGGAGAGGAATGTTCACATTAGATTTCAATAACATTGCTAACGCTGTAGTAGGTGTAATTGTTTACTTTGCTGAAATATCAGCATTCTTTGCTATGGTACTTGGTTACTTCCAGATGTATAAACCAACAAAATCTCCTTATATAGACATAACTCAAATGCAAAAAGAACAATTACCTTCTGTAGACGTTTATATTACAACCTATAATGAAGGAACAGATATTCTTTACAGAAGTATAGTCGGAGCATTAAATATAGATTATCCTAATAAAACAGTTTACATTCTTGACGATGGAAATAGGCCTGAAGTAAGAGAATTATGCAATCACCTTGGGTGTCAATATATTACCAGGCCTTCAAACGAACATGCCAAGGCTGGTAATATGAATAATGCTCTTCACTATACCAAGGGAGATCTTGTAGCCATATTTGATGCTGACCATGTTTCCACAATTACCTTCTTGCATGAAACTGTTGGATATTTCTTAAAAGATCAAAAAGTCGCTTATGTTCAAACACCCCAGCACTTTTACACTCCTGATCCATTTCAGAGAAATCTGGTCGTTGAAAAATCTGTTACCAATGAGCAAGATTTATTCTACCATGTAATTCAACCTGGCAATAATTACTGGGGCAGCACTTTCTTTGCAGGCAGTGGAGCTATTTTCCGTAGAAGATATCTTGAGGACATTGGTGGGTTTGCAATTGAAACCATCACAGAAGATACTCATACTGGGATCAGGCTTCACGCTAAAGGCTATAAATCATATTACGTAAATAAAAATCTTGCGGCTGGCATGGCACAAGACAGTTTCCTTGATTACCTTAATCAACGTCTACGCTGGGGCAGAGGAATGTTCCAGATATTAAGATATGACAACCCGTTATTTGTACCAGGTTTAAAATTAAGCCAGAGATTATGTTATTTTTCAGGAATATATTACTTCTTCCACGGATTGCCCAGAATTATATTCTTAATGGCACCACTTTGCTTTTTAGCTGGAGGTTTAAAACCAATAGATGCAGGTATTATAGAAATGGTAATCTATTATGCCCCCAGCTTTATGATAGGCATGTTAACATTCTCTGTAATTACTAAAGGAATCCGCCAGACTTTCTGGTCCGAAGTATATGAAACAGCAACTGCATTATTCTTATTTATGACAACTAGTATGGCTATTATTTCGCCAAAAAGAGCTCGCTTTAAAGTTACACCTAAAGGTACTATTGCAACTGAAGCAAAATTTGACTGGTTTACAGTATTACCACAATTAATTCTAGCATCATTAACAGTAATAGGCCTTGTTCTAGGCGTTGTCAGAATGATAATTACTCCTACTTACATTGGAGGAATCCTGCCAAATATTTTTTGGGCAAGTTATAACGTAGTATTATTAATTGGTGCAATTATTGTTGCAGCCAATAGACCACAATATAGATCATCACCAAGGATATTCAGGAAAGTAAGATGTGAACTAAGTCTTATCGATGGTACATACGCTGTAGGCTACACAACAAATATCTCTGAAACAGGCCTTGCCATTGTTTTAGAAAGACCTGTACCTGTATCTGATGTAGTTACTTTAAGAATAACTGATACCGAAATTTCTTTAAATACTACAATAACAGGACAAGTAGTAAGATCTTCGATTGATAGACGGGAACATCACTATTTAGGCTTAAGACTGGTAAACAGAACAGACTCACAACACCAAAATCTTGTCAGGCATATGTTTACAGCTCCAAGCACCTGGGCAAATGACTGGATGTACGAAAGAAAAACTTCTGCCTCATTTGGCAAGTTAATGTCAACCTTGCTAAGATGGGGGGCTGCTGAAGAAGTACCTTTCCACCGTGTTGCTCCCAGATTTGATAAGTCTTTATCCTGTGTGCTTATATACGAAAATCAAACTGTTGTTGGCATAACTTCTGAAATATCTGAAAGTGGAGCATCTATTAAAACCAGTGGTGTAGCTCCATTTAATATTGGCAGCTTAATAAATGCCAGAGTTCAATGGGAAGATAGCAAAATAACTGAATTAAAATGTCAGGTTGTAAGACTCTTAAAATCAAGCCCGGATTCATTATCTGTTGGTATTAAATTTTTAAATTTAAACATCGAACAAAAACTCGGTATTATTAATCATTTATATGGTCATAATAAAGAATTAGTTCGTGTTGCACCAAATTTTAGAAAAATACTAAATTGTTTGATTTTAAAAACCGGTTCAACCTCACCTATACCTGGTTACACATATGAAATAAGTGAAACCAGTGTAACTGTTGGAATAAAAAGTGCTCCATTTAGCCCAAGTGAAATTGTTAATCTAACTTTACAATGGGAAGATATGTCAAGACAAGAATTTAGTTGTAAAGTTTTAAACCTTTATGAAGATTCTGATAACTATTTAGTTAGACTATCATTTTCTGACTTAACCCAGCAAAGTAGACAAGACTTAATAAAACGTCTTTATGCTAAAGTTGACGAAGAAATGCTGGATACTGTCAAAGTTTAATTAGAAATGTAGATATTAATTAAACATTAAACTATTATTTAACGCTTTATTTGTATTCAAATTCTAATTGGAAGTTTAAAAAGTGCCCACTAATAATAAATTTTATATAATTAAATTGGTAAAAACTAATAATCGATACTAATAGGAATGGTGAGACTATGAAGAGAGGAATTTTATTCTTTATCCTATTAAGTGTGTTAAGCGCTTCAGAACCTGCCTTTGCTAAAGATCCAGCATTAATACGGTCTGGATACAAGTATATTGACAAAGGCTTTATCAGTAAAGCTATACCAACATTTCAACAAGCTGTTGAAAAATATCCTGATAACTACAAAGCGCACCTTGGTTTAGCAATCGCCACCTTTAAGCAGGGCGGTAATGAGAATTTTAAAATTGCTAAAGATCATTTTAGACGCGCCCTTGATCTTCAATCTGATAACTATGAAGCAATGACTAAACTAGCACGCTTACTAAGCTGGGACCCTAATTCACGAAGTGAAGCACTTCATCTATACAGAAGAGCTTCAGCAATAAAACCAAATGATATGGATATTAAATATCAACTTGCTGAAGTACTAAGCTGGGAAGGAAACTCTTACGAATCAGTAGATTTGTTAGAACAATTATATAAAAATAAACCCAACGATAATAAATTAGCTCTATTATATGCTAACGCATTATCAGGCAGTGGTAGACATTTTGATAGCCTTGGTTTGTATAAAAAAGCAATTCAAGGAAAAGTTGTTTTTGATAAAAATTCTGCTTTAAATTATGCAAGAGCTCTTGCAAAAACCTACAACACAGATATGGCTATTAAAATTTATAACGACTACCTGAATTTAGCTGATGAACAAAATGAAATACTCAATGCTAAAAAAGAACTAGCCAGTGTATTATTTGATTCTGGTAGATATAATGAAGCAATTGATATAGATTCAACTATTGAAAATAAAACAAAAGATGTTCTACTTAGATTAGCAAGAGCCAATGATAAAGTTGCAAACACACAAGAAGCTATTGCTATTTTTGAAGAAACATATAATATCTATCCTGATGACCTTGAAGTTCAAAGAAGTGCTGCTCAATTCTTATCAAAAATAGGTGGTTATAATATTACAGCTTCAAAAATTTTTGAAAGAATGATTCAAAACGGCACAGCAACTTTAGATGATAAAATAAGTCTCGCCTATATTTATAATGAAAAAGACGCCACAAAAGATAAAGCCATTGAGTTGTTCCGTGA
>JBFMGH010000117.1:0-2912 GCA_040752795.1 Cyanobacteriota bacterium | reverse complement strand
AACTCAGAAGACTTAAATAAAGCTATTCATGAATCTGAAACAACAAACTGGAATCATCAGACAATAAGAAATAATTCATTAAAGTTCGATGTAAAACTTTTTAAAAACAGGTTAAAAGAGATTATTGATAATGCTCAAAACCTTAAAAGGCTTTAAAATTAGCTTACAACTATATATTATTCACCAATATTAATTATTATTTCGTTTCCAGCATTAACTGTAGCTGTGTCAACAATAAATGCATTATTAACACCTGTCAATATAATATTATTGCCTGCCAAAACATTTGCAGCACCAGCAATGAAAGCATCATAAGCCGCTGTTAACTCAATATTACTAATTGCAGAAACATTAGAATTACCACTTATAAATGTATTTGCACCTGCATTAGCCTTTAAATTAGAACCAGTAATAATAACTGAGTTATCCCAAATAGCAATATCTGACAATGCTGTTAAAATTATATCGTCATTTGCTGTTATATTTGAATTACCAGCAATTACAACGTTATAATCAGCATCAATTATAATTTTATCCTGTGAATTTAAATTGGCATTATTAGTAATTATTGCATTGTTTAAAGCATCTAATTGAATGCTATTGGCAAAAACTCTGGCACCATCAATAATAGTATTAAAAGCATTTAGTTTAATATCTTTAATAGCATTTACTTCAGCATTATAATATATTAGTGCTGTGGTAGGTGCAATTAATTCTACATTATTACCTGCTGAAAGAATTGCGCCATCACTTATAATTGAGTCTGAATTTAGAGCGGTCAATTTTATATTGTTGTCTGCATTTATTGTTGAATTGCCATTAACAATTGCTGCATTATTTGCACTAAGTGTCACATTTCTTGCATTAATTATTGCTTCACCGCCAATGTTTGTATCATAAATATTAGAGGTAAGTATCACATCTTTTTTAGCTTCTATAAGTGCATTTCCATTTATATAAGCATAATTATTAGCTGTTAATAAAACATTTTTATTTGTTTCTACTTTTGCTGAATCGCTAATAAAAGCATTATTATTACCAGTTAAAGCTATATTATTAACTGCGTTAACTTCTGCTGAACCATTAATGAATGCATAGTTACCACCAGTAAGATTCACAACATTGCCAGAATATACCCTGGCATTTGAGTCTACAAAACTATCAAGCCCTGCTGTCATAATAACATTATTTATCGTGCTTATACAGGCATTATCACTTATAAATACTTTTCCCGGTGACTCTAAAACAAGGGCATTACTATACATATTTGCTTGTTGATTAACAAATGCATCACTTATTGCAGTTAGTTTAATTGTCTTTTCAGCATCAACAGTAGCATTATCTGTTATTAGTGACTGATATTCTGAATTTAATACAATATTATTTATAGAATTTACCGATGCATTTCCGCCAATAATTGTTAAAAGCGGCGACTGCATGTAAACATTATCCGAATACACCATTGCATTATCAGATATAATTGCATTTTCACCAGCTAATAATCTGGCCGTACCAGTTAAATTTACAACTGCATCACCTTTAATAACTGTTGTTTTTCCTGCTTTGAAATTCAAGTCACCAGTAGCAGTTATTTGAGCATTATTATCAATTACTGAATAGTTAGCAGAATCAATAACAATATTATTAGAAGTATTCACAATTGCATTATTTACTATTAAAGAGTTCTTCCCTGCATTTAATAATACATTAAACGCATTGATTGAAGACCCATCAATAATAGAATCATTGTTTGCTACAAATTTAACATTCTTTAAAGATGTGATTGATGGGTCACCATAAGTAAAAGCATTATTATTAGCAATTAACAGAATATCACCATTTGCTATTACATCTGGTTCACCTGAAATAAAGGCATCAGAAGTTAATGCATTAAGTTTTATAAGCCCACTGGCTTTTACATCAGCACTTCCATTAATAAATGCTGAGTTGTTACCGGTTAAATAAATATTGTTTGAGATTACTTTAGATTCTTCACCAATACTTGCATCAAATATACTCGAAACAAGATTTATGTTCTTTATTGCCTCTATATTTGAATCACCTGCAATATAAGAATAATTATTAGCCTGCAATTTAATATTCTCTGCTTTAACATCAGACTCACCTATTATAAAAGCATTATTATCTGCAGTTAAGCTGAGTTGATTACCAGCAATAATACCGGCAGCACCCTCTAAAAATGCATTATTAGCAGCAGTTAAAATAATATTATTGCCTGCAAATATCTCACCTGTGCTATAACCTGCAATAGAAGCATCAATACCTGCAACTAATTTAATATTATTGTTAGTGTATACTTTTGCATTCTGGCTGATATATGAATACTGCTCGGATTCTAAAGTTAAATTTATTGCCTTAATATCTGCATCTAAATTTATGTATGAATTATTTTTACTCTTTAAAATCAGGTTGTTTAAAACTGATACTTTTGCATCACCATTTATAAAAGACTCATTATCAGAAACTAATGTTAAATTATTCTGTGCGTTCACAGATGCCTGTTTATTAATAAACGCCAGGTTAGCTGCAGTCAGATTAATATTAGGCGCATTAACTACTGAATTATCTGAAATTTTAGCTATCTGACCACCTGCTATATTTATAACCTTTAAAGAATTAACTTTAGCATCTCCTGTTATAATTGAAGCATTACCTGAATCAAGTTTTATAGAACCTGTAACATTTATTTTTGGGCTACTATCAATTATTGAATCATTAACTGAACTTAAAACAAGGTTTTGATCAACATTAATAATTCCATCACCTAATACCATTGAATTATTGTTAGATTCCAGCAAAACATTTTTAGCGTATAAAAAAGCTGCCCTCAAACTTGAATCATTACCTGCCTTCAAATACACCCTATTGAGTGCATTAATAACAGGGTCTCT
>JBFMGH010000116.1:0-11113 GCA_040752795.1 Cyanobacteriota bacterium | reverse complement strand
GCATTTTTAAGTTGTTTTTGAACATCTTTATTATATATAACTATAAAATACCAGTTTTGCTTATTATGGCCGCTGGGTGCCAGCCTGGCTGCATCGATAATCTTTTTTACATCATCTTTAGAAGGTATATCATCTTTAAACTTTCTTACAGATTTACGTGTTTTTATTGCTTCGAACAAATCCATATCAATCACCTTTAATTTTTATTCAATGATAATATAACACCATCAAAGCTATCTTTCAGCTAAAGGTGAAAAAGTATTTAAATATTATTGCCTTTAATGTTTAGCAAATAAAGGTATTTTTATTGATTTATTACACTTTTGCTATGCTACAAAGTCTAGTTTATAAATGTTTTCAGATTCTGAACTTTGATCTTTCTGTTTATGGCCGAATTGTTCATCTTCAAGTATTTTGTTTAAGTTGAAAATTGATTTAAAGTTCAGATTAGAATCATTACCTTTTTCTTTTATAAATTTTTCATATGAATCTTTATAAGATTGGGTAAGGGAAGCAAAGAAATTGGCATGACTGATATTTTGAGTTACCTGGTAAGCATGCTTAGCCTGTGGATGAAAAGCACTAACAGTGTTTGCAGCACTAGAGCCCTGGGACATAATTGTATTCATAGTAACGTATCGATTATGTAGCGTATTTTGAAAGTTTATAGTGGGTGTCATTGGTCTAACCTTGTTTACTTTAGCCTAACCTACCTTACAAAAGGGCATACTTTTCTATTTGCATAAAAACAATATATAATAATCTGTTGCTATTCCTGGTAGCTTTGTTAAGATTTGTTAACAATATTTTCGTATTTCTTTATTCTTTATTCACTGCTTTTTCAAAGATAACTAACACTATTAAATAATATATTTATTAATTTCTAACAACTAATATATATGGACATTTTGTGATAGTAATATTAAACGAAATTATCAAAATATTTTTCTACTCTCCTGAAAGGCACTAATTTAACAATTAATTTTTGATATATTATATTAATTTTATTTTTATTATTTTCTTCAGGACAAATTAATAATCTGTAAATTTAATGGGTATCATTTATGCAAAAAACAACATTTTCAACACCATTATTAGACCAGCTGATTAGCTATTGCGAAAGGCCAATGACACCATTTCACATGCCAGGACATGCAGGCGGAAATAATATTCACCCTAAAATAAAAGCTTTTCTGGGCGATAATGTTTTTAAAGCCGATCTAACTGAACTTGATTTTCTTGATAACTTAAGTAACCCGACAGGAGTCATAAAAGAAACACAGGATAAAATAGCTAAAATTTTCAACGCTAAAGCATCTTTTATTTTAGTAAACGGTTCTACATGCGGTTTAATGGCCTTAATACTTTCTATTGTTTCAAACGGAGAGCAAATATTAGTACCCAGAAATTGCCACAGATCTATTATTAATGCTTTAATATTATCTGATGCCAAACCTGTCTGGTATTTACCAGAATGGATTAAAGAAAAAGAACTTTTTGGTTATATTTCTCCTGAAAAATTTGACAGATTACTTGAAGAAAACAGTAACGTTAAAGCTGTATTAATTGTCAACCCAACCTATGAAGGTATTTCTTCCAATACCGGGGCACTTGTAAGTATCTCAAAAAAGTATGACATACCTGTTATTGTAGATGAAGCACACGGAGGTCACTGGCAATTTAATTCTAATTTTCCTGAATCAGCTTTAGAGGCCGGGGCAGATGCTGTTGTACAATCATTTCATAAAAGCTGTGGAAGCCTGTCTCAAAGCTCGCTTCTACATATTTCGCATAAAAGCTCAATATCTCCACATGTTGTTGAAGAAAACCTTAAATTACTTCAATCAACAAGTCCTTCCTATATACTTATGGCCAGCCTTGATGCAGCAACAAGTTATATTGCTTCAGAAGAAGGAATGGAAGATCTTAACAGAACCTATACCCTTTCTGTTGAATTGAGGAATAAATTAAAATCTATCAAATCAATAAGCCTGCTTGAGTCATCAAAAAATTTTTCCATTGATCCAACCAGAATTTTCGCAAGCATTAAAGGGCTTTCAGGAGAAGCCATGGCTAACATTATTGAAAATCAATACAATATTGCTATTGAATCTTTAAATAATACAGGTAATTTGTTTTTTATAAACATGGGAAATAGACAAGAGCACATTGATTTGCTTTACAAAACATTCTGCGAGATTACAACCCACTCATATAATCAAATAATACCAGTATTACCTGAACCCCGATTACCTGATTTAAAAATGTCTTTAAGAAAAGCATATTTTTCTGAATCAGAAAAAATCAAAATCAAAAATGCCTCTGGTAGGATATGCCGATTTCCTCAGGTTAAATGCCCTCCCGGAATTTGCATGTTACTTCCTGGCGAAGAGATATCAGACTATCATCTTAATTTCTTCAATGCCGACGATGAAATAGACGTTATCAAATAGCTTTAAGCCACAACTTGAACGACTGGCTTTCCTGATTCTTTTGATATTTCAATACGTCCCTGAAACAATTCAACAAGAGCTTCATTATGTGTAACAATTAATATCATATCAAAATCATCTTCAATTAAATTAATAATAGATGCTAGTTTTTCCTGAGCTGCTGAATCTTGCGAGCCAAATACATCATCAATAATAAGAGTTTGCAATTTAACTCCCCTGCTCTTTGCGAGCAATTTTGATAATGCTATTCTAATAGCAAAATTAATTCTAACTGCTTCTCCGCCACTATATAGCTCATAACTTCTAGTGCCAAGCTTATCAGCAATATAAATATCTAATCTTTCATTAACATCAAAAGTTTTATTTCTTTTGCTTGATTTAAGCTGAATTCGCATCTGATCATCAGTTAATTTAGCAAGAAAAGCATTGGCTTCCTTTTCAATTTCGGGGATAGAATTTTCAATAATAATATCCTGAATACCCTTTTCTCCAAAGGCATTAGCCAATTCAATATAATGACTGATATCTTTATTTATATTATCAAGGTCTTTGCGTTTATCTCTAATTGATGCCATAGCTTCATCAACCGTTCGAATTCTTTCATTAACGACTGCTAAATCACAATTACAGGCATTAAGTTCATTATTTAGCATCTCAAATTCAAAATCAACTTCTTTAAGATGCAAAGTTTTTTGAGAATATTTAGTCAATTCAGATTCAATATTATTTATAATTTCATTTATTCTATTTAGTTCAGCTATAGTATTTTCTAAAGCTTGTTTAAATTGACCAAGGTTTGTTTCAACAAAAGGCAATTGTTGATATGCATATTGCAAGTTCAAATAATCATATTCTATTTCCTGAGATGAATTTAATTCCTGCCTTAAATCAATATGAGCCTGCAAATTGTAATCAATACTAATTAATTTTTCATAAGCATCTCGAGCGAACTCTCCCTGATTATCTTTTAATGGGCCTTCCAATTCTTTTTCAAGAGTACGTTTAGACATTGTAAAATAAGGTAGCTCTGTTTCAATTTCCTGAGCCTTTTCTTTTGCTTGTTTTAGCAATTCATGTGCTTCTTCTATATAACTTAAATCCCTTGACTTAACAACAAGCATATCATAATCATTTAAGAACTGTTTTATCTGTTCTTTTCTTTCATTGATTATGTTTATCTGATATTTTTCTTCTTGAGCAAAGTCTTGTTTTTTAATTAATTCTTCAAGGTCAATTATATCCTGTTTATATTTACCAAGTTTTTTCTCTTCTATTTCCAGATTTTTAAGCTCTGTTTTAAACTCAGCAAGTTCAAATACCAATGCAGATCTTTTTGCCAGATACTTTTTCTTCTCTTTATATGCGACACGTAAGAATTTCATTTCATCTTCAGCAATAGAAATATCATTTTCATTAGATTCTACCTGAATCATCAAATTGTCTATTTCAAATTCAAGTTTTCTAACTATATCTTCAGTATTAATAACTTTGCCTGAACATGTTGGACATTGAGGATCAACCGTTTTGGGTTGTAGTAAATTAATTTTCTCTTTAAGTTTTTCAAGTTCCAATTCAATAAATGCTTTTTTATTACCTCTATCAAAAATTATTTCTCGTTGTGCTATACCTTTTTCTCTGACTCTTTCAAGCTCGGCTTCATATTTATCATACTGTTTAATTTCTTTTTCAAGGAAATCAATATTATCTATAAGTTCTTGTTTGGAGTTCAAACTTTCTTCAATTTCAAATATAGCTGATTTTATGGTTTCTATTTGAATTTGATATTCTGAAGATAACTTATTAATAATGGTCTGAAGCCTGGCTTCTTTGGTTTCAAGGTCTGCCAGTTCTAATTTAAATTGTCCTAGATTTTCAATTTTATTTTTCAAATCTTTATATTCAACGTATTTCTGTTGAATTTTCTCAGATTCTTCTAATATTTTACGGCATCTATCTAACTCATTAAGCCTTTCTTCAAGACTTTTGCAAATTTTCTTATATTCCTGCTCAGCTCCATAGCGACGAACGATTTGATTACTTCCAAATTCTATAAGCCTGTCTTTAAGCTTATGATATTCAAGCTCCTTATTATCAAAGTCTTTTAACTTATCTTTTAAGTTAATATGATTTTGATATTTGTTTTTAATAACCTCTTCAAGAGCAATAAATTCTTTATATTTTGAGTAAGAACCTTCTAGCCTGTCAACATTAGCCTTTATTCTATCTATATCGTCAATATATTTTTCTTTTATATTACAATAAAGTTCTTTTTGCTCTGCTAAAATTTTATAATGATTTTGAGTTCTTCCTAATTCTTCTTTTTGTAGAAGTTTTAAAGAAAGCTGTTCTTGTGTAGTATTAATTTTAGTTATAATTTCTTCTTTTTCATTCTTATGTTTCTTAAGGCAAAACTGTTTAATTTCACCCTCATTAATCTGCTCTTTTAGAACTTTAGCAGCTATTTTAAGTTGCTCTGCTTTATCAATTGATTTACGATAAAGACGTTCATATTCACCAAGCCCCAGTATATCTGCTAAAACCCTTTTTCTTTCTTCTGGTGATTTTGTCAGAAAAGAATCAACATTACCCTGGCGAATATAAACGCTATTTACAAACGCATCATATTCCATCTTTATTATGTCATTAATTCTATCCTGGGTTTCTTTAAGGCTTTTACCACTATAAGGCTGCCACGTGTTTTTCTTTTCATCAAAATAAAATAACTCCAATAAAGTTTTTGAGCCTTTTTTCGGATTATTTAAGGAACCTTTTTGAAAAAACCTGAATATTTTATATTTGACATTATTAACACTAAATTCAAGCTCTACCTTCATATTGTTCATATCAAGTTTAATCAGTTTGTCACTTTTAGAGCGAGCCTGCTCCCACAAGACCCATGTTATAGCATCTAATATTGATGATTTTCCTGAACCATTTTTGCCCGTTAAACAAGCCGTCTTGAGAGAGCTAAAATCTATCTCAATATCAGAAAAACACATAAAATTTTCTAGTTTTAATCTTGCAGGAATCATATAATTGAGTTAGCCTCAATACTTGGTGTGATCTTAAATTAATGATGGGTTGTTCGCATTTAGAATTGAATACAATTTATCTTTTAACATTCTACAGGTTTTATCGACAAATTTTAATAAACATTTAGATATACTATGAGATATGTTACCTATTTATATTATATAACAAAAACTTTTCAATATAAAAAAACGTGCTGAAGAAACCTCAGCACGTGGCAAAACCGTCTACTTCAGGACTATTATTTTCTATTATACTTGGATATTTCCTGAAAATATCTATCAAGTACTTTGTACCCATCATATAATTCGCGCTTGACCGAAACATAATTTGTAGCTATAAGATGCTTGAGCTCCTTAGATCTTACCAGAACAATGCTGTCTGCGGCAGCTCTGAGGGTCTCTTCTCTCTCGTTAGACCATTTCCTAAGGAACTCAAGCTCTTGTTCCATCTGTTTTGATGTTGTATACTCCAGGGGGCAGAAATCAAATCTGACAAGCAATTTTTTTTCTTCTTCTGTTAAAGAACTATGCACCACCGGGGTTCCAAAAACCCTTCTTACCAAAACATAACTGTCAGCTATTCTTTTATGTGATTCTGGTACGTTTGTATGAGATTTTATACAAAGATTTCCAAATTCATTTTTATAGCTGCTAAGGTTTAAAGAATTTATTGAATGATTTGCACCAATAGTATCTGTCATGTAGTAGCGATTTTCTTTTTTTCTTTTCGAAATTTTATTTGTTACTTCTGTCGATGCATAAAATATTGCCATATCGCCTATCTACTCTCCTAAGTTTGTAAACAATTCATTTTTAAGTCCACATTTGAATTAATATATATTTCATTATAATAAACATTTGTTTATTAGCGAGTTTGTTAAGTATTTTAATATTTCAATAAAAACTTGAACTAAAAGTTTAGAAATTTCTTATTATTTATAAAATTTTTTAAACCTGAATATACCCTGACTAAAGGAGGTTTCCAAACTAAGCCTTTAATATTTCTTGCCTTCTGGCTACATCCTGGCTTGCCATGGGCGGGTGGGCGGGCTTGCTGTACACTGATACTGATTATTTGATATATTTTTAAAATTCATTAACTATGTTAAGAAATTGTGCTTATAAATAATTTTTAAACCTGTCAAATTTATCTTCAATTTTGAATAAAATATTGAAAACACATTTTCTATCTGGTTCTCAATAAACTTTTGTATTCAGTCTTCATTATTGTTAAATATTTCATTACATTATTAATGTTAACAAAGCAATTATACTTAATGAAATAGACAAAATTAACAGACTCATACTTTGAGGGGATTGCTAAAACTGGAATATTTGTCATAATATTAATAGATCCATTGCTACTTTTACGGGATTTGCTTATAATAACTGTAAAATTAATTAATATTTAGTGCTTTTCATGGCAACATTTATTTTTAACAACGTTTAATAATTAGTTAATTTTCTAAATTTAGAAAACTGAGCAGACAATTTAAATTAAAACTTTTGGAGAGGTAAAAAAATTGTTAAAAAAGCTTCGTACATTATTTTATAATTTTGCTGGTATTGACCAGTTCGATAATGATTTTACTGCATTATCAAATATCAAGCCAATTTCAAACTCCGAAAAGAAAGCTCAACAAATTATTAAAAGATACCCTCATCTAAAAATGGCTGATGTTCTTAAAAACACCGAACGTGAATTGGTCAACACCATTAAATAAAATACATTTTAAAAGTTACCTGATCTTCAAGCAAATTTAAATTTGCTAACAGGTTTAATTTAAGCTGGCTGTGTTAATTTATTTATAAAAATTATTCGCCTTTCCTCCTAAAATTTCAGTTAAACCTGATTAATTATTGCATTTACTATAAATTCAAGTAATACAAGAATTTCTATTTATAAAATTGCATTGATGAACAAAATAGACCATAATCAAATTAGAGATTATATGGAGATTCAGATTGGAAAGCCAGAGTTCTGACAATCTAAAATCAATTTTTAATAAAGCTTTAACAAACCTTCAAAGCGGTCAATTAGACCAGGCAAAAGAAGGGTTTGTTGAAATTATTTCTATCAATCCTAAATCTGCCGAAGCTTATTTAAACCTTGGCAACGCTTTCTTTCTCGAAGAAGATATAACTAATGCAATTAAAAATTTTGAAAAAGCTATAGAAATTGACCCCACTCTTGCAAAAGCATATTTAAATATTGGTAATTGTTTTTTCAAAAGAGAAGAATACCTTGATGCAGTAGGCTACTGGAGCATTGGGGTTAACATTAACCCTAATAATGCTCAAATGCAAAGAAATATTGCCGTTGCATATGAAAAAATAGATAACATGCAAAAAGCCTTTAACCATTACGAAGCCTTCTTAAAATGCAATACTTCTAATGATTTAATGGCCAAAAGAATTCTTCGAAAAGTTCAGGAGTCTAAAAGAGTCGCCTATCATAATCTTAATGTCGGAGTTGCTCAACAACAAAGAAACAAATGGGCTGAAGCCGCTTTAGCTTACCAGAAATCCATAAAGACTTACCCCAATTTTTCTAAAGCACATATGAATCTAGGCGGAATATATTACAGATCTGAAAAATACGAAGAAGCTATAAAATGCTGGGAAGCAGCTATTAAACTTGAACCTGGCCATGGCAATTCTCATTGCAACCTGGCTATTGCATATGACAAAA
This sequence comes from Cyanobacteriota bacterium, assembly GCA_040752795.1. GTDB lineage: Bacteria > Cyanobacteriota > Vampirovibrionia > JBFMGH01 > JBFMGH01 > JBFMGH01. The sequence goes on along the minus strand of JBFMGH010000116.1, from coordinate 2,936 downwards.
TTAAAAAACCAGATGAAGCTCTTTATCACTATAAAAAATATCTTGAAATCACTGCTGGCAGAACTAATGATGCCCCTCAAATCAAGCAACGTATTGATAGTATTCAAGATTATCTTGCTGACAGAAAAGAACTTGTCAGGCAACACGTTAACAAAGCTAATGAACTCTTTAGACGTAAATTATTTGAAGAAGCCATTGATGAATTTAATAAATATATTGCACTATATCCTACTGCGCCTGATTTACAAATAGTAAAAAACAAAATTATTGAAGCTGAAACCAGATTAAATCCGGTTCAAAAAGCAAAGGAAATTGCCCTCCAGATGGGTGATGATTATTTCAGACAAAATCTTTATGATAAAGCTATTGCTGCTTACAACAGATACCTTAATCTGAGCCCTTCTGGCCCGGAAGCTAATGAGATCAAACTTAAAATTGATCAATGCCACAAAAATATCAGTAACGTTGTTTCTGCAATGTTAAAATCTGACTAATTTGAAATTAAAAATATAATTTAAATATGAAATGTTTTATCCAGAAAATTGTTGAACAATATAACTTAATTCTTTATAAAATTAAGAACTTCTTTTTTTCTCATTTTGAAAACGAAACCAGCAATGAATTTCTATACAAAATTAAAATTTTTTTACTGACAGCTACTGGCAAAAAATATATTAAAACCGGAAAATGTAATGCTTGCGGTAATTGTTGTAAAAATATTTCTGTTAAACATGGCAATAAAGTTATTAAAAGTTTAGAGCAGTTTGAATCACTCCAGAGAAGATTTTCGGTATACCGAATGTTTAAAGTTATGGATACTTCAGAACAAGGGGTTGTTTTTCAGTGTATATATCTTGATAATGACACTGGTAAATGCACAGACTACGAAAACAGACCACCAATATGTAGAAACTACCCACATGAAATAATTTTTAAACTAGGAGGAAATTTATCTGATACTTGCGGGTTTTCTTTTATACCAATAAAATCTTTTAAAAAGGTTTTTACTGAGGTAGAAAATACAAAATGTCTTCAATTCGACACTCCTACAAAATAATGGGCGAAATGGGCATCGGAGATGCCATTAGTCGTGGCTGGCGTTTATATAACCTCTATTTTAAAAAAGTTATCTTATATAGCTTAATAGGAACACCCTTATTATTACTTGCTAATATCCTTGTTAACTTTCCATCTGTATTCGCAGAGAATCCTGAATTACTTGGTATTTCCTGCTGCTGCTTTTACCCTGTAGGGCTATCATTTTTGTTTATTGGTGCTTTTATAGCAATTTTATTCAATTTTTGTCTTGTGAAGGCTTTCTACAATATATTAATTGGTGAAAGCGTTGAATATATTGATATATTTAATTTCGCTAAAAAAAACCTGGGAAGATTACTTAAATTCTGCACACTGATATTTCTCGAATTTGTTACTTTTTATATTCTTGATTCATTTCTGATTGTAATTTTAGTTCTCTTTGTTGCTATTATACCTATTTTTCTAGGGGGGGTTGTTGGAAATAATAATGAAACTCTAGGATTTATTGCCGGATTAACAACATGTATCTTAATGGGCATTGTAATGCTGATCTTTTCATTCTTTGTTTTATATCAGTTCTTAATTTGTTTCCTTCAACTTGTTATTGCCGCAACAGAAGAAACAACTCTATTTAAGAGTTTAGTTAAAAGCGTTGACCTTGTGGCACATAGTTTAACCCGCTCTGGTTTTTTTATATTTTCTCTATTAACTTTATGGTACGCCATAGTACTATTTTTCAATTTTCCACCACTCGTATACTCATTCTATGAATTATTTAAAGACGGTATAACAACTGCTTCAGGTACCCTGCCAATGCATATTCTAATTATTACAACATTATGGGGCTTTTTTGTTAATATGCTTACCTGGCCATGGGTAGTCAGTGCAGTTACAATTTTTTATTACGACACTAAAGTCCGTACAGAAGGACTGGATCTTAAACAAACCCTTGCCCTTGAAAGAAAAGAATATTCCTCTAGATTAAATTCATAGAATTTTAAAAGTTTTCCTGTAATAATTTCTAAAGCACTATTTAGTTTGATTTTTGTTATTATGCATTCAACTATCAACACTGTAAAAACGATGCATTCAATGCCAGCTGGTGATATTATAAGTCGATCATGGAGACTTTATCGTCTTAACTTCTCTCAGCTAATCTTATATGCATTAATTCCTACTGTCTTAATAGTAGTTTCAAAACTATTAATGAACTTCTTCTATGCTACAGGCGAGAATAAAGAAGCTCTTCAAATTGGCTGCTGTTGCCTATGGCCTATAGGTATTATTTTAATGTTTATATCAATGTATATTTCTGTTATATTTAACTATGGACTTAGTAAAACTGTTTTTAATATTATTATTGGCAAAGATTTTCATTATCAAGCTATCATTGAATCAATTAAACAAAACCTTGTTAAATTGTTATTGTTCTCTCTTATTATTGCTATAGAAATTTTAGCTTTTGCTTTCTTTGATTTCATACTGTTTTTCGTATGTTATATTGCTTTTATTTTTCCTCTTACCGCTTTAACAATCGTTACAGGTGACAATGCAATACTTTTTGTATGTGTAATTTTCCTTATATTATTATTTATCGTAGGCATCTTCTATTTCAGTGTTATAGTAGTACAAATTTTATTCTGCCAGTTGCAAATTGTTATTTTTGCTACTGACAAACAATCAATACTGTACTCTATAAATAAAAGTATTAGAGTTATTTTTAGAGCTCCTTTAAAATGTGTACTTTTTGCTTTTTGTTTAACTATCTTAGCCTATACTCTTATTCTTTTCTTCCAATACCCAATAGCTATATTAATTGGTTTTATAGCTATAACAATAGGCCAGGTTCCTGAAAGTTATTATCCTTTAACCTTTATAATAATTTCTACAATCTGGAT
>JBFMGH010000115.1:0-2891 GCA_040752795.1 Cyanobacteriota bacterium | reverse complement strand
ACATACTACTAACGATAATGCGAGGAGTGCTGTTAAAACTTTCTTCTTAATCATTCCTTTTATCCTTTCGTAATTGTTGTGCTCCTTTTCATACTTACAGTGTAAAAGATTTAAAAACAAAATTTATCAGTATGAATTCTGAAATGATTCTCATACCTGAGAGTGATTTTGAAATTATTTTCTAAAAACTTGTGCATAATAGTATCGGGATTAGCAGTTAATCCCTGATATTTTGTAAAACATCAATTATGCTGAGGTTTGGTTCGTAATCACTATTAAAAAGTCTCAATAATAACCTTTTATTATAGAAATCTTCTATATCAACAATATTGAGCTATGTATCTAAATGTTAACTATTTTTTCTTCATAATAGAGACTTTTTATCTTGATGAATTAATATAAATATATAAACTTTTATTACTTTGGGGGGAGTAATTTATGGTATTAACAAATACTAGGTTAGCCTTTACTGGTGTGAGGCCAGATCCTTCAGTATTTAAGAATACTAAAAAACCTGAGAAAGTCGCAAACGTTTTAGATACTGAAAACCTTAAAAAACCTACTATCGATAACCTGAAAGCCTACTTTTTACCAACTTTTACCGCTGAGAAAACTGATTCTGACTTGATTCTAAAAAGGATTTTTAAAACATTGGTATCCGGGGAAGCAGATAATTTCAATGCAAAAGTAAATATTTCCGGCAATGATATTACTGTTAAGCTTACTTTTGAGACAGGCAAAGAAAATTATGAAATTAATTATTCAATGAAGAATAATCCGGAAAAGGAAGAGGATCCTATTTATTCTGATGGTACGGTAGTTATCAAAAACAAAGAATCTGGTAGTAAAGAAGAGCACAATTTAACTGCTGCACAGATTAAGAAAATCGCTGACAAAATTATTGTAAAATAATTTCTTCTTTATAGTATCAGGGGGAATTAACCTGAATTTATAATTCATATGTATTTAGTATTGCTAATATTTTTGATTATCAGCAATACTTTGTTATATCAAATTTTCAATATAACATTCAATGTCGTGCTGAATTTATTTCATTACAGGCAATATGATCTATACTATAATCCACGGAAGTAAACGATATATGGCTTTAAATTATTCTAGGGTGTTTTTGCCTGCACAGGTAAAAACACCCGGCATCTATAATCTAGAATCTATTAATTACTTTCAAGGATCAGTATAAAATATATTTATTAATAGGAAGAGAAAAATACACCAGCTTGATAACCGTTGTTATTACCATAATTATTTCTGCATCTATTATGATGCCTTTTGTGATGACCATTATGATAACCCCTATTATGGCCATGACCATAATTAGAAGCATAACCATAATAATCATTATATGAATAGTTAGTATAACCAATATTATAGCTTCTTACTGGTACTCTTGATCCTCTGTGCCATTGATAAGTAGTACTATAATGCGGATAGTTATAGCTATTATTATATGATTGAGAGGTTAAAGCATATATTTTTCTGGCCTGAGATTGTGATGGAAATAATAATGTTACGAATAAGGTTGAAAAAATAATTATCCCTGAAATTAATAACTTTGTTTTTGCCACTTTTAACCTGCCTCCTCAACTTGAAAATTCACCTTTTAAATCATTTTGAAGAAAAAATGTTTTAAATAGAATGTGTAAATTACTATAAATATTAAATAAAGCTGAAAAACTCGGAAATGCCGCCTTAATTAATAAATTTTTTTTTAAGTTATAATTTTGAAGATCATTATTTGGTTTAATTTATTTTATTATTAACAACTGACAGGTCATTATTATCATAGAATAGGGGGCATAATGGATTTCAAGATTAAAAACATTTTAATACTGCTATTAACAGTCCTTGTTGTTTTTATAGGTACACATGGCACTATAGCAAAGGATTTAATACACCACTCAAAACATCAAAAAATATCAACCAATTGCTTAAATAAGAACACAATAGATGAAAAAGTTTCTGCACTTACGTTAATGCATGACAAAATAATCTCCGAACTGAAAGAAATTAAAGATCCACAAAATGAAAATGATGCACATGGAGAATTTAAAAGACTTCTAAATGTTACAATAGTTCTTCCAAAATTTTATAAAGACAAAACAAAAGTTGATAAGTCTATATTTAAGGAAATAGAAAAGACTTTTGTATCTATTGCAGGAGGGTTAACTTTTTATAGTGCCAAAGGTAAATGGATTGATTATGAAGGGAACCTATTATCAGATCGTAACAGGGTTTATGAAATAACAACCAGTAAACGTAAAGCTAAAATATTAGAACAATATGCTACTTATTTAAAAGAAATTCTAGAACAGGAAACAATTTTTTTTCAGACTTCAGAGGTTAAAATGAAACTTTTATAGGTAATTTTATCTTTAGTTTATATAAAAATAGGTGAGCACAGCAGCTCTGCTGCAAGCGAACCTGCCCCGCCGGCAGGCGACCTGTCCTCCCCCTATGAGGGGGATAAAGGGGGTGGGTATAATGTTAAGCTATTGTTTGATTTACCTTATATAACAAGACAACAAAATTAGAATGTTTATATAAAAATAGGTGAGCACAGCAGCTCTGCTGCAAGCGAACCTGCCTCCCCCTATAAGGGGGATAAAGGGGGTGGATATAATGTTAAGCTATTGTTTAATTTACCTTATAATATTCAACCACTTATAAACTGCCATCAAGATCTTTTTATCTGTCAGGTAATTTTTAACAGGTCACCATTGTAATTTTATATTTTTATAATTCTAAAAAATAGTATTATAGTAAACGCATGAAATTATGAGACATAACTGGAAATCATGAGGGTGTTATGCCCGCCTTCGGCGGGCATAACACCCGAACCCTTTATTTTCTGAAGTCTATTTTATTTATGC
>JBFMGH010000114.1:0-15530 GCA_040752795.1 Cyanobacteriota bacterium | reverse complement strand
TAAATGTACAATTACAATTAGCCGCTTGTTTCAACCAATCTTTAACCTTACCTTTGATAACTTTTCCAACTATTCCACCAACTGCCCTTGTTTCAGAGTTAAATTTTATATCACCAATATAGGCAACTTCTTCAAATATTTTTGGATCAGCTTTCTCAAAATACTGATTGGCTTGAAGTAAATCATCTGAACTTGCACCTTCTAAAGTTTCAGCGCCTGATTCATCTTCATATTTTTGTTCATAAGTTAAACCAAGATTATACATCACCTCTGAATAAAGCTTTTTCATGTCATCAGATTTATTTTTATCTTCAACAATAACTTTTTCAAGATCAAGAAACTGTTGTTTTGCTTTGTTAGTTTCTCCAATAACAAGGTTCATTTTTGCAACTTCATACCTGTCCTGTAAATTTACATCAACTTTAGCTGTTGCAATTTGTTGTATTGAAATATTTAAAGCAAAAAAGAATAATAATACGCTTATAAGCTTAGGTATAATAGTCTTCATTCTCATCTCCTTTTTGAATACATACGTATTAATAACTTAAACCTACTTTAGTTTATCTTCAACGGATTTTAGTTTTTGTTCCATTGTACCTATTTTGTCTCTCCGATCATCAATTCTGATTTGAGTCGCAACTCTTTGTGCACCTTCTGTAAAAGGTACTTCGTGCATTTTCATAATAACTTCCAGTATTCTATTTAAATCACCTTCAAGAGTTGTAGAACTTGGATTCAAGATCCATTTAACATCGGGGTATTGATCTAAAACTTTATGACAATTAGCCACATATTTACTTAAACTGGTTGAACCTGTTCCAAGAGGAACTATTACTAAATCAACAATTGCCATTACTTACTCCTTAATATTGTTAAATTAATAAATTAAAATAAAACTCTAACAATAATACTTTTATACCATAAATTATTGCTGATAGGCGTTCCTAACAAATTCAGCGATTTTGCCTATTGATGTAGCAGCCGAACTTCTAACTATCCAGTTAGAGTCTCTCAATCTTTTTGTCAGATGAGAAATTGCCCTTAAAATCTTGCCATGAGAATAATTAACCAGTTCACCAAGCGCAATAGAAGCAGAATTTCTTACAACCCAGTTTTCACTTTCAAGAGCATTAATAAGGGCATTGATTGCAGGATCTCCTATTTTAGCAAGTGCTTCAGTTGCATTTTTCCTAATTACCGGGTCATCTTCGCCAAGAATTTGAATAAGTGGCTTAATAGCTTCATGTGCCCTCAGTTCTCCCAGAGCATATGCAGCTGAAGCAATCGCCCCTGAGTTGGCATCTTTTAACATATCCAGCAGAGGATCCACTGCGCTTGACAAATCAGGCGTAATACTGGATCTTATTTCTGAGGGTGGCACTTGCTTGTCATCTATAGAATAGCCAAAACCAGCAATATCAAGAGCCTCTATAGCTTTTTCTAGTGTTTTAAAAGCAATATTATCGTATCCCTGGGGGTGTGGAATTTTTTTTACACTACCATCAGGTTTTTGCATAGGAATTGCAGAAACTAAATAAACTTCTTTTTCAACTCCATCCTTATTAACTTTAGTTTTTCTAATATGAACTATATCCATTTAATTACCCTTTAACATAAATTTAATATGAACCTTTGATTAAATAATTACATATTCAGGCAAAATCGAAACTGTGCTTAAACCCTATTTATGAGCCTTCAGCCTGATAGTTTATTTTTTAAACCTGAAAATTTTAAATTTTTTCAGAGATAATATTATTTAATATTGTATCCATTAAAAATTCTTCTGCACGAAAATAAAATTATCAGAGTTTAATAACTCAAGAATATAGACCTTTAAAGCCCTGTGATTTTTTAATTACTGAGTTATTAAAATATAATTATAGTTATACCAATCCACGGAAGTAAACGATATATAGCTTTAAATTACTTTCAAGGATCAGTATATTTTATAACTCTTCAGGTGAAATAGATTCTGATAAAAGATTTTAAACAAAGGTACATAATAGTATTAATAATTCATATAAATGTTAGATTGAATGAAAACTTTTTTTTGATAAACTTTATAAATTAAAGGTTTTTATAATAATTTATTTCCATTTAACAATCCAAAAGGTTTATTTAAAATACCACATAACTAATTAATATTTTATTTAGAGAGGAAGAGGGAAAATATGATCTGGTTTTGGCAAGCTTTTAAACTTTTAAAATTATTTATCTCTTTCATAAAAGCAATTAAAAAAATATTAGACAGGTCTGATGATTCTGACAATGATCTCAAAATAGAAGATAAAATAACTAGTGCAAAAGATAATAAAGAAGTTGTTGAAAATTTAGCTGATACAAAAATAGAAAAACCTGTTAAAACTAAAAAGAAATCTAAACCTGAAAAAATTGAAGCTAATATAGAACTTGTGGGCCCCCCGGAAGAACCAAATTTGCCTCCCAAAAAAGATTCTGACCCATTATCATTTGCTATTGGTCTACTAGGGTTTACGGCAGGTTTTATTGGAACTGTTTATATAATTAATAAATTTTTCATTCCTAAATATTCAAAAGTTCCAAAAGCGCTAACAGGAGAACTAAAGTATATAAAAGTCGATGAAGGTTTAATTGCCTATTATAAAGACGGAAATGGCCCTCCAATGATACTATTACACGGCATTAATCCTGGAGCTTCAAGTCATGAGATGGAAGTTATTTTCAATCATTACAGATTAAATAGAACTGTATATTCTATAGATTTACTTGGTTTTGGCCAATCAGAACGTCCAGATATTGAATATACTCCAGAATTATACATTCGACACATTTCTGAACTACTTAACCACACAAAACTTTTGCATGACTGTAAACCTGATGTAATAGCATTAGGGCTTACAACAGAATATATTGTTGCAATAGCAGAAAAAGCACCCGAATTATTTAATAAGATTATTTTAATTTCTCCAACAGGCTTGGAAAAAGCTATTAGCAAGACCAGATGTGCTTGTTGTAAAATAGCAGTAAATCTTTTTAAATTACCTGTTCTGGGCCAGGGTTTATTTAACTTAATTACAAGCAAAACATTCCTTAAAAAATATCTCTCATCAAGGATATTTGCAGAACCACGAAATCTTTCCTACTTAATGCTGCAACAATACTACCATACAACCCATGTTGATGGAGCTAAAAATGCTCCTGCTTTTTATGTTGCTGGTGAATTAGTCATCGAGAACTTATTCCAGAAATACTTAAATTTAAAAGTGCCTTCTCTTGTTATTGCAGGAACAGGCTCAGAAGCTTATTCAAGCTATGAAGCACTCTCACCATTAACAAAAGATAACAAATATATTATTCAAAAAGTTATTGATAACGGCGGTTTATTGTCATATATTGAAAAGCCAGATGATTTCTTCAACGCTACTAATAAGTTTTTAAGCTAAAAGAAAATAAAGAACACTTTTTTATTAGTTTTTCTAATAATTAAAAAAGTTTAAAAGAAAGTAGAGAAATAAACTTTTTATAACACTAGCTATACTACTAACTTTTGCTAGTAGTAACTAGAGGTTTCTTTTATAAGTTCTTATAAATTTAATTCTTAAATTGAGTTAGTCTTTTAAAGAAAGAATCTTAAAGAATTAGAAGTTTTAAAATCGAAAAAACTCCTATTGTAATTTTATTTTTCTTTTACTATATATATTCTTGGCATAGATTTGGAGCTTTCTTTATGATTATAGAGGGATATGGAATTATAGCAGCGTTTATAATATTTGCAATAGCCTTTGTCTCGGCACTATTGATTATATCATATATTATCCAGCCAAAAGCTCCTGGCAAAACCAAAGAATCCACTTACGAATGCGGTATGATACCAATAGGAGACGCAAGGATACAATTTGATGCTAAATATTACCTGTATGCAATAATGTTTGTATTATTTGATGTCGAAGCTGTTTTCCTGTTTCCCTGGGCAATAGCATATAATTTATTTAAGATTAATGACATTGCTGCAAATACTTTAGTTCTAGCAATTGAAGCATTTATATTTATCTTTATTCTTGTCGTAGGCCTTGTTTATGCTTGGAAAAAAGGTGTATTAAAGTGGCAATAACAAAAATAATTTTTACAACCGTAGATTTTTTCTATAATTGGGCCAGAGCAAACTCAATATGGCCATTAACTTTTGCAACTTCATGTTGCGCTATCGAAATGATGTCAACAGGAGCATCAAATTTCGATATGGCTCGATTTGGCTGCGAAGTATATCGGGCAACACCAAGACAATCAGATTTAATGATTACTGCTGGCACTATTACACACAAGATGGCACCAGCTATGGTTAGGCTATATGAGCAAATGCCAGAGCCCAAATATGTAATAGCTATGGGTGCTTGCACAATAACTGGAGGAATGTATGAAAATGATTCTTATTCTGTCGTTAGAGGCGTAGACAGAATATTACCAGTTGATGTATATATTCCCGGTTGCCCTCCCAGGCCCGAAGCTTTGCTAGATGGTATTATTCAACTCCAGAAAAAAATGAGAAAAGAAACCCTGCTTGACAGAAAAAAATATCTAGAAGCTCATAAGCCAAAAGTTATGCTCCCTCCTGAAGACAGCGATATCCTTCATCCTATCCCGGAAATGGAAATTTACCATTGGGGAGTACAACAAGAAGGCTATGACTTAACTAAATTACCTTTATTACGAGAAAAATAAATAGCAATTGAGGTAAAGATCTTGAGTAATGACGATAATAATAATACTCCATTAACATTAAAAAAAATTGGTCTGTTTCTTAAAGAAAACGGTGTCTCTGTTCAACCACTTCAAGAGTCTGCAAATGTAGTTGAAACTTTTCTTATAGAAACAAAACAATTAATAAAAACATGTGAACTACTTAAAAATAATAAAGATATGAAATTTGACTTACTTGTCTCTATTAGTGGGGTAGATAAACCTGACGAGAACAGTATTGAATCCGTTTATCACCTATTTTCAACAGAATATCACCACAAAGTAGTAGTTAAAGCCAAGGCACCAAGAGACAATCCAGTGGTGCCATCTGTAACAAACCTATGGATAACCGCTGACTGGCATGAACGAGAAACCTTTGATTTATTAGGCATAAAATATGATAATCACCCGAACATGAAAAGGCTACTTATGCCTGATGACTGGATAGGATATCCCCTGAGAAAAGATTACATAGAAAACGATGAGCGCTTAATATGGAACAAACGATAATGAAAGATTTTAATACAGATACCTTAACTATTAACGTAGGCCCTCAACACCCTTCTACACACGGTGTTTTAAGGCTAAAGATGAATATTGAAGGCGAAATCATTTTAGAATCTGAAGCCATAATAGGTTATCTCCACAGAGGAAAGGAAAAGCTAGCAGAATCACGACCATATTTTAATTACCTTCCTATGGTTGATAGAGTTGATTATGTGTCAAGCGCATTTTGCTTAAGCTGTTTTTGTTATGCTGTTGAACGGCTCGCCAAGCTAAAAGTTCCTAAAAGAGCTGAATATATCAGGTTAATTCTGATGGAGCTTAACAGAATTGCCTCTCACCTTATATTTGTCAGTTCTTTCTTACTTGATATGGGAGCTACAAGCATTCTGTTTTATTGTTTTAGAGACAGAGAAAAAATATTAAAACTCCTTGAAGAAGTTACCGGTGCCAGAATGATGTATAACTATTTTAGATTCTCAGGAGTCAAAGAAGATCTTCCTCATGGCTGGTGCGATAAAGTAAAAGAATTATGTGATGAATTACCCAAATATTTCGCTGAATACGAAGCTATAATAAATAAAAACCCAATTGTTATTGCAAGAACTGTCAACCAGGGTATTATTACAGCAGAAGAAGGCATCAATTATGGTATTACTGGTCCTAATATCAGAGCTAGTGGGGTTAATTTAGATCTAAGGAAAACTAATCCCTATTCTGTATATAGAGAAGTGCCTTTTGAAGTTATTCTAGGCAATAAAGGTGATGCATTAGAGAGATATAAAGTAAGAGTAAAAGAAATGTATGAATCCGCTGAAATGATTAAAAAAGCTTTAGAGCTTCTACCTGGCGGACCAACAGAACATCTGGAAGAGAAAAGGAATCAATGCGGCTGCAAAAAAGAAGACTGCGAAGTTTGTGGTTTTGATACACAAGTTTTAGGTGAAAAAATTAATCCTATCGCTTTTAAACCACCAGCAGGTGAAATTATGGCTGATGTTGAAGCACCAAGAGGAATCCTTTCCTGTTATGTTATTAGTGATGGTACTAATAAACCATACAGAGTAAAATGGAGAACCGGATCTTTTTCTTCTGTTCAATACTTACCGGCCCTAATTAAAGGGCATATGTTTGCTGATGTAATGCCTATATTTGGAAGTTTAGATGTTGTTTTACCAGAGGTTGATAGATAAATGTATGAATCATACGTAACAATATTAGAAAAAATAGGTATACCAGACTGGCTTGCCACTCTGGTGTGGCCAGTTTTTCCTTTTATTGGCATTTTATTTATGAGTATGTTCTTTGCTGTTGTTTTCCTTGTCTTGATGGAAAGGAGAACTCTGGCATTATTTACAGTTAGAAAAGGCCCTAACCGTGTTGGCTACGATGGAATATTTCAATCATTCGCTGACGGCATAAAAATTATGTTTAAAGAAGATATAATGGCAGAAGGCACCAATAAAATTCTTTTTACACTGGCCCCCGGATTAGTAATGGTGCCAACATTAGTTATTTTTGCTGTGATACCTTTTACACAGCATCTCGCATCTACAAATATTGCTGTTGGTCTTTTATTTATGCTGGCTATATCCTCTATAAGTACTGTAGGCTTATTAGTTGCCGGGTGGGCAAGTAATAATAAATACTCTCTTTTAGGAGGCCTTAGAAGTGCAGCACAGGCCATCAGTTATGAAATCCCTCTTGTTATTTCAGCAATAGGTATAGTTCTTTTGGCTGGTTCAATGGATTTAAATCAAATAATTACAAGCCAGCAAAGCAATGACCAGTATGCTTATAATTATTATCACATTTTATCTTCCTTGTTCGGGTTTGTAGGCCTTGAAGATATACTCAAGCCCATTAAACCATATCTAATTAGTTTCTTTGACTGGAATATATGGAATTATTATTTCTTAGCTAGCTTTTTAGGCTGTGTTACATTCTTTATTTGTGCTATTGCTGAAGCTAACAGAATTCCTTTTGATCTACCTGAAGCAGAAAGTGAACTTGTTAGTGGTTATTCAACAGAATAGTCTGGCATGAAATTCGCTATGTACTTTATGGCAGAGTATGCTGCCTTATTTGCAATTGCCGCTCTAACGGTTATATTATTCTTTGGAGGGTATTTATCATACTTTAATGATTACGTTGTTAATATTTTATTTAACTGGTTCCCTGCTTTAAATACTCTGCCCTTTATTAATGATTCTGTTAAAGATGTTTTAATTCAAATTGAACAGGCTTTCTGGTTTAGTTTTAAAGTATGGTTATTTATATTTATAGCTATGTGGATAAGAGCAACCCTCCCCAGATTAAGAGCAGACCAGATGATGGCATTTTGCTGGAAGTTCCTGCTACCACTATCATTAATTAATTTAGTAATAGTAACTATTATCAAAGAAATAGGTTCAAGAGTTTTATAAGGTATTAAAAATGCATCCAATAATGAAGCTTATAAATAAATTATGTGATACAGGCCAGGATACAATATTTCAACCTGTGACTGAAATATGCCGTGGACTTGCTACAGTCTTTGTTCATGCGCTAAGGCCTCCTGTAACCCTGGAATATCCTGAAGTTATGCCTGATCTATCACCAAGATTCAGAGGCAGGCTTGCATTATTAAGAAAAGAAGATGGCAACGAAATGTGCACAGGTTGTCAAATGTGTTCAAAAGTATGCCCTTGCTTGGATTTAATTCAAATTCAGACCAGTAAAATAGAAACACCCGAGGGCAAAAAGAAAATCATTGTTGACAACTACACAATTGACCTGGGGAGATGTATCTTTTGTGGCAACTGCACTGATGTCTGCAAACCTTCCTGTTTGGTCTTCATTGATGATTTTGAGCTTGCTGACTATTCTCGTGAATCATTAGTATTTACAAAAGATATGCTTCTATTATCAACTGAAGAATCAAATTTATGGCGCAAAAAACATGGTAAAGGATAATCAATAAATTATGAAAGAAATAATCATAACAATATCATTCTATATATTAGCTTTTCTAAGCTTATTAGGAGCTATGGGAGTTGTATTTAATAAAAAAATAGTTAATAGTGGCCTAATGTTACTTTTGTGTTTCCTTTCTATTGCAGGTTTATTCTTATTATTAAACGCTGATTTTGTTGCTATGGCTCAAATTCTTGTTTATTCTGTTGGCATTGCCATTATTGTTATATTTGCCATTATGCTTACAAATCCAAACTCAACTCAGGCTGATATTTTTAAAAGGCCAAGATCAATAATATCATTAATATCCTGTTTCTTTTTAATGATATTAATGTTTATGGCAATATTTGCAGATCCTTTTATAAGAATGCTTCCTAGTGGTCTGACCACACAAAGGCTAATTGAAGCAGGTACCTCTGGAATTATTGGCAAGGCATTATTTACAGTATATGTCTTACCTTTTGAAATTATATCTATTTTACTTTTAGTGGCTATCATTGGTGCCGTTCTTCTTGCCAGAAGAGATATTGAAAAAATCGAAGAGGAGTAGGTTATGGAATTATTATATCCTGACTTAATACATTATCTTATTTTAGCAGCAATACTTTTTATAATTGGCTTGTACGGGCTTTTTACTTCTCGAAACGCCATCAGGGTACTAATGTGTGTTGAGTTATTATTAAACTCAGTAAATATAAATATGGTAGCTTTTGCAAATTATGTTGATCCAAACCTTATCAGGGGAGATATATTTGCATTATTTATAATGGCGGTTGCAGCAGCAGAAGCAGCTGTTGCCTTTGCAATTGTTTTGGCTATCTATCGTAATAGAAGCACAGTAGATATGGAAGACTTTGATACATTAAAGTGGTAAGATTTTTCAAGGATAATACATATGAGTTGGTCACAAATTGTAGATTTTTCAATTAATAATGTCTGGATTATACCTCTTTTACCTTTATTGGCTTTTTCAATCATCATATTCGATAGAGCCTACGAGAAATTAACTGCCAGAGAATTTATCTCAAAGAAAGAATATATTGCTTATATGGTTGTGGGCGCAACTGCTCTGGGGCTGATTCAATCATTAATAATCTTTTTAACTTCCATAGATGGCAAAGAAGAATTTATTAAGGTTGTAAATTACTCCTGGCTTCAGGCTGGAACACTTGATTTATCTTTTGGATGGATTATTGACAATTTGAGCATTATGATGCTTCTGGTTGTTACTTCAGTAAGCATGTTAATACAAATATATACCCACGGTTACATGGAACCTGATCCAGGATATAGAAGATTTTATGCATACCTTGCCTTATTTAATTTTTCCATGTTAGGACTGGTTCTTAGCACCAACCTCTTTCAGATTTACATCTTCTGGGAATTAGTAGGGCTTTGTAGTTATTTATTAATTGGTTTCTGGATGGACAGACCTTCAGCAGCCCATGCTGCTAAAAAAGCATTTATCGTTAACAGAATTGGAGACAGCTTGTTCTTGATCGGCATAGTTGGCTTCTTGTTACTAAGCTACAACTTCTGGCTAAATAATGATTATGCATTCCTTTCTTTTATGCATCTTGAGCAGGCAGTTCATAGCATCCATGTAGATCCTATGATTTTAACAATGGTTGGTATTTGTTTATTCTTTGGAGCCGTAGCAAAAAGTGCCCAATTTCCTCTTCATACATGGCTACCTGATGCAATGGAAGGGCCTACACCCATCAGCGCACTAATTCATGCCGCAACAATGGTTGCCGCAGGTGTTTTTTTAGTAGCCAGAGTATACCCTATTTTTGTTGCATCTCCAATTACTATGAACTTTATCGCCTGGACAGGTGCTATTACATTATTCATGGCTGCAACTATAGCCCTTACTCAATTTGATATTAAAAGAGTCCTTGCCTATTCAACATGTAGCCAGCTTGGATATATGATTTTTGCTATGGGCATTGGTGCATACTCAGCAGGTTTATTTCATCTATTTACACACGCCTATTTCAAAGCTATGTTATTTCTCTGTTCAGGGGCAGTCATTGTTGGATTACACCATGAACAGGATATGCGCTTTATGGGCGGATTAAGAAAATATATGCCTAAAACCGCAATTACTTACCTTGTTGGAACACTAGCTATAAGCGGCATTCTATTTAGCGGCTTTTTCTCCAAGGATTTAATTTTAGGAAGAGCACTCAGTAATACTGGCCCTGCAGGAACTCTTGATTTAAATGCACTTGCCTTATTTTCACTTGCTTTCCTGGGTGCTGGCCTAACAGCATTTTATATGTTTAGATCTTACTTTATGACATTTGAAGGTGAATATAGAGGTCATTCTAAACCTCATGAAGCTCCTAAAGTTATGACTACTCCACTTATAATTCTTGCTTTTCCATCTGCACTAATCGGATTCATACTCAGTGGATTTTTTCACATGCCTGATTTTACTCAATATATATATTTTGGACACCAGGGTCATCATGAACCAAACTGGGGAATGATGGCAGCTTCATTACTTATAGCTTTAGCTGGCACAATGGGAGCAGCTAGCTTCTTCTGGGATAAATATAAAACTATTGAAACAACTACAGTTATTAACAAAATCAAACCATTATACCTTTTATCTTACAACAAATGGTATTTCGATGAGTTGTATTACTGGCTGGTCAGAAAAACCTTTATGGCAGCTTCAAAACTTTCAGCAATGTTTGACAAATACATTATTGACGAAATAGTAAATCTTGTAGCTCAAATTACAAAAGAACTTGGGGCTACTTTTAAATACATTCAAAATGGAAAAACACAGTTTGCAGTATTAGTTATGTATACAGGCCTGATTGTTATATCAATTGTGCTAGTTGTGTATGCAATGATTTAAGAGGATAATAACGTTGGATATACAAGGTTTCTTTAGCTCATTTAATACTTTCTTAGACCAACTGAATATTTTATCAGTATCATTACTGATATTTGCCCCTGCAATATTTGGTTTAATATTAGCAGGGCCATGGTTTCCAGATGATGAAATAACTATCAGAAGAACAGCTAAGGCCTTCGGTTGGATAATATTCATTTATTCACTTTTATTTTTAGCTTGCTTTGATCCTGATAAAGGCCTTCAATTTATGGAGGTCGGTAAATGGCCCGGTACACAATATCCCTGGATTAAAGCCCTTGGAATTAATTATATTGTTTCTATTGATGGTCTTTCAATGCCATTAGTATTATTGACCACCTTTATAACTTTATTATCTCTATACGCAAGTAAAGAAAATATTACAAAACGCTTCAAGTTATATTATTCAATGGTGTTAATTCTAACAACAGCAGTTTTAGGAGTTTTTTGTGCACAGGACCTGTTTTTATTCTTTTTATTCTGGGAACTCGAGTTAATACCAATGTATTTCTTGATAGCCATCTGGGGTTCCGGAAGGGCTCAATATTCTGCAATTAAATTTGTTCTTTACACATTAGTTGGAAGCGTGTTTATTCTTGCTGCAATATTAATTTTATATTTCAGTTTTTATAATCAAACTGGCAAACTAACATTTGATATGTACTATCTCGGGCAACAAGCAGACTATCCAATAAAGATCCAGCTCCTGGCATTTGTGGGGTTTTTCATTGGTTTTTGCGTAAAGTTACCCGCAGTGCCCTTTCATACATGGTTACCTGATGCTCATGTTGATGCACCAACTCCAATAAGTATGATTCTTGCCGGTATTCTACTTAAAATGGGAGGATATGGCTTATTAAGATTTAACTTTGGATTCCTTGGAGAAGCACTTCAAATCATGGCTCCATATGTAGCTTTATTTGCAGTGATAAGTATTCTTTACGGTGCAATGGTGGCATTAAGCCAGGAAGATATGAAAAAACTTGTAGCATACAGCAGTGTCTCACATATGGGTATTGTTTTACTTGGCCTTGCAGCATTTAATTCTGCCGGTATTAATGGTGCTATGTTTCAAATGCTGGCTCATGGCGTAATATCTGCAGGATTATTTATGTTGGTTGGAACCATATATATTAGAGCCCACACACGTATTATAGACAAATTTGGTGGACTATTTTATCAAATGCCCGTACTATCATCATTTTTTATATTAATCGGCCTGGCCGGTCTTGGTTTACCACTCATGGTTGGCTTTGCTGCTGAATCACTTACTTTTTATGGGGCATTTACGTCTGATTCCTTTTCCAAATTTCCATTTTTTGGATACGACTTACCTTTATCAATTCAATTTTTCAGCATACTGGGTATCATAGGAATTATAGTCACGGCTGCTTATATACTATGGCTTCTTGAAAGGGTATTCTTTGGACCAATGTTTGAAAAATGGAAACCATTATCTGATACTACCCTCACCGCAAATAAATATCAGGAAGTATTAGTGCTGTGCCTTTTATCTCTTTCAATAATCTTTTTCGGCTGTTTTCCAAAAACAATCACACGAATTTTTGAACCCACTATTACTAAACTGGTTGAAACTAAAACAGAAGTTATTGTCAGAATACCAATATCTAATTACATAGGAGTTGCTAAATAATGACTGTATCAAATATAATAAGTAATGCATACAATATACATGGCGTAATACCTCCTCCTGTTGATCCTTATTCAACAATAGTAGATTTTAAAAGAGATATTATTAGTGGTTTTTTACCAGAAACTATAATAATTCTAGCAATACTGGCACTCTGTATAATAGCTTTAATAAAACCCAAATACCGTAAAGTTGCAGTGATCTATACAACAGGAATTGGTTTAGTAATTGCCTTATTTGCTCTAGTATATTCCTTTTTAGCTGCCTCCAATTCCCCTGTGATATTTGCTGGAATGTTTTGTTCTGATCCTATTAGTATAATCTTCAGATTTATAATGCTTATTAGTACTTTATTAGTTTTAGCATTCACTTCTTCCTACTTAGAAAAAGCATATAGATTTGAAGCAGAATTTTATATACTACTATTAACAGCAACTCTAGGTGCAATGATAATGTCTGGGGCTAATGACTTAATCATGGTCTTTATAGCAATGGAAACACTGGGTATTTCAAGCTATCTATTAACCGGATATATAAGAAGTGATAACTTAAACAACGAAGCAGCTTTAAAATATTTAATAATTGGTTCCGCTGCAACCGCAGTCTTATTATTTGGAATGTCTTATCTCTATGGATTAACGGGTTCTACTTCATTCAATGAAATAACTCAAAAGATCATAGGTTCACAATTAAACATTACTTTATTCGTCATTTTAATAATGTTTATAGCAGGGGTTGCTTATAAAATGGGTGCTGCACCATTCCATGTCTGGGCACCTGATGTTTATCAGGGTGCGCCAACACCTTATGCGGCCTTTCTTTCTGTTGCTTCGAAAGCTGCCGGTTTTATTTTAATGATTCGCATTATGGCTCTAATTTTTGGCAGTATTCTTATATGGCAAATAATATTTGCTATTCTTGCTATATTATCAATGTTTATTGGTAACCTTACTGCACTGGTGCAAACAGACATCAAAAGGCTTCTAGCATATAGCTCTATTGCTCATGCAGGTTATATTATTATTGGTTTTGCTGTGGCATCGGAATATAGTATATCAAGTATGATCTACTACATAGTAATTTATATGTTTATGCAATTAGGTGCGTGGTGTTCAGTAGTTTTATTCTACAACCAAACTGGAAGCAGTGATATAGAAGATTATGCAGGCCTAGCTTATAAGAGACCTCTTCTTGCTGGAAGCTTTATACTTTGTCTGCTTTCATTAGCTGGCATACCAATAACTGCCGGATTTTTTGCAAAATTTTATATTTTTCAGGCTGCAATATTAGAAGGAAATGATTATTTATGGCTTATAATAATAGCACTTATTAATAGTGCTATATCAATATATTATTATATGTATGTAATCAAAACAATGATGCTCAAAGAGCCATCAGAAGCAGTACAAAAACTGGGCAGTGAAACTTTCAGTCTCATGCCACAATCTAAAGCTATTAGTTTTGCACTTGGCTTTACTGTGTCAGCTGTTATTATTATGGGTATATTTGCTTCTCCAATTATAGATTTATCAAATTATTCAGTTCAACAATTGTTAGATTACAAAGCAAATATATTAAATAGGAGTATATTTTAATCTTTAGGGCTTATTTGAGTATAGCCAAATTCCTGAGTAGGAATAGCAAGATCGCCCCATAAGAAGATATGCTTTACGGCTACCTTTGATTTATCAGGCGTCACAATTGGGTCACCTTCATGCTTTTGCTCCTGCAAAATAGCAAGATCAGCCATATAAGGTGAAAAGCCCTTATCAACAAACGCTTCAGAGTCAATATTCATTTGAGCTTTTACTGGTGTAAGAAAAAAGCCAATTGCTAAGCCAATAGTTACTAAAAATAACACCTTCTTCATTTTGTTCCCCTTTATTGCGAAACATTCAGCAAAAAGTTTTTACTGGTGGTTAATTTAGTATTTGATTACCTGATGACCGAAAAGGTAAGTACTTCCTAGCCAGTCATTATGATAAACATTCCACCAGAACTGCTGACAGCGAGTTCTTTCCTGCTGAATAGGCTCCATATCTTCCATTCTTGATCTTTGAAGATTAGAAACACGTATTATTTCTGGAGAGAACCCGGTATTAACCAGATCAGTTTCATTTGCACTCCATGCAAATGTAGGCGCACCAGTTGACAGGAACACAACCAGCATCGCAAACAAAGCTAACTTCTTCATATTAGCCTCCTTAGAGCTATTCTATTTAGTGTGAGTGATAAAATTCTTTTCGGCAAAATGATGGTTTCCTTTAATTAGATATCATAATTAATTATATTTAATCAAAGAGCTTTTAATATCCTCTATTTGAATTATGAATTTTAATATTCACGAAATGTTTAAATAATATACAATTGAAGCTTTTAATTCCTCAAATTGCTTTCCTTATAGGCTTTAAAAAAATTTTAACATCTGAAAATTTTTTTATCGTTATTATTCAAATTTTAATTCAAATTATAAAGCTTATTTTAAAAATAAAATAGTATTTAATATGTTTCTATACTTAGATGTAATATAAAAACCGGTGATTTTACTTAACTACATTTTGAAAAAAATACCAACTTTTAACATTTATATTGATCCTTGAAAGTAATTTATAGATTCCAGATTATAGAGGCTGGGTGTTTATCTGGCACTACAAAATAAACCGACAGCTTTATATTTCCATAAATCCATATTACTCCGACCTCCTAAAGTTTGACAAAAAGATTAAGAAGCACTTGCATAATGTACTTTTACACCAGAAAAATAGTTCTGAATTTTTTGTGGATTTTTTTGAAAACTTTTTAATTTGCTTATCA
>JBFMGH010000113.1:0-2805 GCA_040752795.1 Cyanobacteriota bacterium | reverse complement strand
TTCGGCGGGCATAACACCCGAACCCTTTATTTTCTGAAGTCTATTTTATTTATGCGTTCATTATATCAGGCAACAGTGGCTAATGAAGAAAGGGTTTAAAAGGCCTGCACAGCAGGCCTTTTAAACCAGACACTATTTCTTTGCTATCTTTAGCTTTTTTGAGAATATATGCACTTATGTACCAGTCTTTTGGTTGTAATCTGGTATAAATAAGAAAGAGAAGGTTTTAGCCTCCTCTTTCTAAGTTCAGAACTAACACAAGTGTATTTCTACAATGGTTGTCTTGAATTAATTTCCTGCATTCTATCAAGTTCAAGCTGTTGAAGCTGTTGTGGATCCTGTTCAATCGGCTTGAGCCTTGGAGTTGTGTCATTAGCAATAAGATATCCTGAAGCGGCAGCTAATCTGGCAGCTTCATAGAAGATCTTTTTATTTATATTTTCAGGGGTATCTTCTGCGCAGTGGTAGGTTGGGTGGTTTTTACGAATTTCAGACAGTTTAAGATCCCATGCCATACAGACGGCTGGTATGCCGTAAGAACTGAATCTGATAGAGTCTGAACCGGGGTCGACAGCATTATTGACAGTAACAGGTGTACCTAGCTCTTTACCTGCTTTGACAATATTTTGAACCATGGATTGAGCTTCAGGCATTTTTTGATCCCAGACGTCCATTTTCTTGCCACTAACGGCTGCAATCATTTCAATGTTCATAACTTCAACCTGTTTGGCAAGGCCGTGCTTAACAAGTTCTTTAGACATATTATTAGCACCAAGCCAACCGGATTCTTCACCTGTTAAAGCTGCGAAAATGACTGATTTTTTAGGTGGGCCTTCTTCAGACATAATTCTTGCCAGTTCGAGCATTCCAACTACGCCGCTAGCGTCATCATTGGCGCCCGGGAATATATGACCGGTTCTGGTATCTTTGCCCAGGTGATCATAGTGACCACAAATAATTATATACTCATCTGGTTTTTCTGTGCCTTTCATCATGCCAACAACGTTGGCTGATATTGTATCAGGGTTGCCTCCCCAGCGATTTAGCTGACCATATATAAGGTCGCCTCTTCTCATTGCAGACACAGGGTATTGTGGTATTTTAAAATCCTGATAGTAGTTATCAAGACCTAATTCTTTAACTGGCACAAGGCCATATTCTTTAAACTTATTTCCGATGTATTCTTTTGCTATTTCGATACCTTTTTGGCCTACGCCCCTGCCTTCTGTATGAGGGCCGGCTATTTCGTTAAGAAGTTTGGTGATACTTTCTTGTGATACTTTGTTAGCAATTCTTAATACATCAGAAACTTCTTGAGATGTTGGTTTACCGGTAAAATGAATTATTTTACCCTGAGTTAAATTTTTATTTTTTGGTTGTAAATGCCTAAAATCCGCTCTATTAGCGTTGTAAGTCAAACCTACCTTCATAAATTCCCCCTGAATATTTCTTTCTCTATCTTCCCCCAAAAAACAATTTTATTGTTTTGCACATTATAGCGCAGACAGGGTTTTTTTTCACTACAAATATAAAAATTTACAAAATAACTTCACAAGAGTCAGGGTTAAATTTCTTAAATAAGGTATATCAAATGGACTTATAATGTTATAATCACCCCCTTTATCCCCCTCAAGGGGGATTTGATGATACTTTGACGGAGCTGGTTTTGTTAAGTTATTGTGTAGTCGTACAAATATATATTTGCAGGCATAAAAATTTTGTAGAAGTTACAAAGACGTGAGTTCAAGTTTTAATTGTTAAATTAAAGTTGTTATCAATTTTTTTATTCAGGCATTTTCAAACAGTTAGTAAGAAGGTAATTTTTTTGTGTTAAAAAGCATAGATAAAAGCAATATTACTTTTCAGGCAAAAATAAAATTTATTCCTTATGCAGAATTCGAAAAAAAATTTGGCATAGATAAAACGGGTATAGATTTTAATGACAAACGGTTCTGTTATGATACTAAAGATCGTGCAATTATAAATGGTAGAGAAGTCTATACTAGTTGCATACAGGTTTGTGTAGCTGGAGGTATAACTGATAAGAAAAATGCTGTAATGTGGCATTTTAATCCGGGTAAAGTTCTTGGCGTTTTGAAAAATAAAATGACTAAACTTAAAAAAGATATTGCAAATAATTTACACAGGGAGCAGCTAGAAGGTTTAATAATTGGTGGTTCACCCACTTTTCTAAAAAGTCAAAAAGTTTTTCTAGAACTAATGAAATTATTTTCATCAGTAAAGAGTAATTTAGAGCAGGCAATAACATTATTATGGCATTCTAATAGCCAGCTATCAGCGGCTTCCTACGAGGCCAAAAGCGATACCTGGTCTATTGGAGTATTTGAGTTAAATAAATATGGCAAAGATAAGGATTCTATTATAAGGCGTTTAAAAGAAGTATATTCAGATATAAAAGTTAGTGATAGTGATACAGTTTACTTAAATGAACAGAAAGTTGAAAACAAAGAGCTAAACACGAAAAATCACTTGTGGTTGAACTAATAAATAAGTTTTTTTAAAAATATTATTGTTAAAAGATCATTAATGTAGCTTTTAACCTGATTAATTCATGAATTTGTTTCATTTAGGTAAAACCTTCTTATAATGACATATTTAAAAAATACTGGATTTACACACTGTAAATTCAGATGATAGCTCTCAAAAGAAGAGAGGGGGTGTGTTTTTGCTTGTTTAGTAAGCAAAAACACACCCTGCAACCTCCTCGCTGATTCCTGATTTGTGAATAATTCGGGTTAATTAATCTAATGATTTGAGGACAGAGCTATCCAGAGACTTTTGCAT
>JBFMGH010000112.1:0-5363 GCA_040752795.1 Cyanobacteriota bacterium | reverse complement strand
AATTCTCTCTTTAATTTTGGGGTTAATTCACATAATATTGAAAATGCTGTTTCTGAAGTAGCAACTACATCGGCTTTTTTATAATAAACAGCATACACGCCATCCACATCTTTTTTGGTTTTGATGATATTTCCAAAAAAATTATTAAACGTTTGGTTATATTTTGACTTGATTAAAACACTTGGATATAAATAACCATGGGCAGAGTTAACAGAACTATATACAAACGTTTTACCTTTTAAATCATCTAGTGAATTAATGCCTGAATCTTTTCTAACTAATATTATTGCTCTATATTTAGAAGTACCACCCTTATAGACTTTAACAATAGGGGTTATATTCATTTTGTCTTTAAGTTTTACATAGTCTAGACTACCAACAAACCCCCAATCAATGTTACCATTTTGCAAGCCATCTATTAAATCACTTAATTCCGGTACTATTTTAACCTTAACACTGAGATTAAGCTTACTATTTATATAATTTGCAAATGGTACACATCCTTCTTGAACTGCTGATGGAGATAATGCTATATGTCTTGTTACGATACCAAATACATGTGACTCTTTTTCTGCAATGCTTTTATGACAAAATACAATTATTAAGGTAAATATAAATATTAATAAAACAACTTTCTTCATATTAAAAGGCCTTCAATTAATATTATGATATATAAATCTTTAATATCAAAACTATCGGGTTAATGGTTTGTTCTTTTATAAATATATTTACCTATACAATTGAAGTATAAACTATTAATCTTCTTAGTAGTAGTCAACTTTAGTTTAAGGTTTATCCAACTAAACTAGTAAATTATATTAATTCCTACAAATTAAAATTTTTGCATTAATATTAATGTAGGTTTTTTGATTTAATATTTCGTTTCTGTCATAAAACTATACTGATCCTGGAAAGAGACTATAGGAGCCGGGTGGTTTTGCCTGCTGAGAGGGCAATACTACCCTATTGTATTCTGTCAGTGTAGATTTATTATTAATGTGGATTAGTATAACTCTCAGTTATAAGAAGCTTTTGTAAATGAATTTTTGAAATAAGATATTTCAGTATATAATTTGTGGATATCATATTTATTGCCTTCCTGTAGTCTATCTTGATTAATAGTTTGATTTATAAGGAGTTAATTTGCTTAAAGCTAGTTGGATAGCTCTAAATAAATATAAAATACTACATTGTATTATTTTAATTCTGTTAATACTACTTATTAGTGAAACACCGTCTTTTATTGCTTTAAATGATTATATATATGATATGAGTTTACATGAAACAAGATCAAAAAAGAATAATAACCAGATAATAATAGTAAAAATTGATAAAAAAAGCCTCAATGAAATAGGAGCTTGGCCATGGAATCGTAAATATTACGCAGATATACTGGATATACTTTTTAAAAATAAAGCAAAAGTAGTTGCTTTTTACATTATGTTTAATGATTATTATATAAAAGAGGGTGATAATAATTTTATTGAAACTTTAAAGAAATATCCCACAGTATTATTAGACACAAATATAGGTTCAAATGAAGATAACACCTTTAATGAATTCTGGAAAAAAATATCAACAACTAGTGAATTAGGTCATCATTTTTTTCCTGTTGATAAATTTTATATAACGCGCAGGCAATTTTTATTTTTTGCAGACAGACCTTCTTTTCCTCTTGCTATTACTAAAATTACAAACAAAAATATCTTTAATACATATCAAAAATTTAAATCATCCAATACAACACAAGATAATGTTCTTCCTGAAGATAAAAATCAACCTACTGAATTATCTACTACATATATTCTTCCTATAAATTATAAAACCTCCTCTGAATTATTTGCTTCTTATTCTTTCATTGATGTATTAAATGGTAAGTTTGATAAAAATGCTTTCAAAGATAAAATAGTTTTGATTGCTCCCACAGAAAATCAATCAAATCAATATTTTGTAACACCTTTTTCAAGATTTCAAGGAACTGGCTTTACTGGAAAAGATATTGATATTGTCGTTCAAGCACAAATTCTTGATAGTTTGTTAAATTATAACCCTCTTAAAGTTATTGATCCTGCACTGAATAATATTATACTTATTATATTTATTGTCCTTTATATAAATTTACTCTATAAAGTAAGTTTATCCCGGCAAATTGTATTATCTTTTGCTGTTTTGCCAGTGTTAATTGGATTAACTTCAGTACTTTTATTGAAAGAAATAAGTTTCTGGATCACTCCATTAAAATATATAATTGCCTGTATATTATCTTTTATATCTGTTTCTGTTCTGGTAGTTGCAAATACGTCAAGAGTTTTGGATAGATATTTAAAAGAATTATCTGGAAAATCAAAATCATCCGTCAATTATACTCAAGAATATTCTGTTGATAGCAAACTTACCAGTTTAAAAGGTTTAACTGATCACATTAATGAAGATAAAGATTTACTTGAAACAGTTCTTGTTTCCGTAAATAGCATTATTATGCTGTTTGATAAAACCGGTAAAATTATTTATTCCAACAACCCGGACTATTATATTCAAAATTCTTCTATTCAAGAATTATCTGATGAGATTAATCTTATTGAAATAAACAATATTACTGATAAAAATCAAAACTATAAAAAACGAATTAATCTTAACCATAATAGTTATAACTTTTTCGTTTCACCAGCAAAAGGTGATTTGTTCGTAGGAATTTTAAATGATATTACTGATATGGTTAAAATGAATGAAATGAAAACAAATCTTTTGCGAATGTTGTCTCATGAATTTAAAACTCCTCTTGCAACTATTTTATTATGCTCTGATTATATGACCACTATTAATAAAAATGATGAAATCAATCAGTATATAGAAAAAATTACAACTCAAACAGAATTTCTTGAAGAAATGATAGATAATTTCCTGGCACTTAATAAACTTGAAGTATCAGATTTTCAAATAAATAAACAATCTCACAATATTGATAACTTTATAACACCTATTATAAATGGTTTAAAAGTCATTGCCGAAAATAAAAATATAAATATAAAATATTTTTGTAACTATAATGTACCTAAAGAAACATACTTTGATGAAAAATATATGCAAATAGCTGTTAAAAACCTTATTGATAATGCTTTAAAATATTCTCCTGATAATACTGAAATTAATGTTATTATTGATCTTGAAGATAGCTATTTAAGAATAAATGTTCAGGATCAAGGGTTTGGAATATCTAGAGAAGACTTAAAGAAACTTTTTGATAAATTTTTCAGGGTTAGTAATGAAAACACAAAAGGTATTAAAGGAACAGGTTTAGGTTTATCTTTTGTCAATAGAATTATTCAACTTCATGGAGGACGCATTGAGGTAAAAAGCACCCCTGGTATTGGTAGTGAGTTTATTCTTTATTTACCTGTCAATAATAACAATTTTAAAAACTAAAGTGCCATCAACTTTTATGTTGATAGCACTTTTAATAAACAATTATTAGGGTTTATATTTTAAGTAATGCTTCCTGATAAAGTATTTTTTCAACTTCATCTTTATCACAATCCATAATATATTGCACACCTGTAATATTGCTAACTTCTCTTGTAAGACTGGCAATATCATCTCTGGAAATATATTCTAGTTTAAATTTTCTATTACCACACATTAATTGCCTTAAGCCCTGCTTTAACCTTTCATAATAAGTATATAAAGCTACAGCACCATAAGTAAGATGTTTTACATCTGATCCAAAGCGTTTTCTAATACCAGAACCATAAATAAATATTTCATCAGCATTTCTACCATATTTTTCAACAGGACCAGTTACGTTTTCATCATCAACCATTCTGCCAACTGTCTTACCAACCATAGCAGCAGTTAATGAAGATCTCCCCATTCCAATGGCTTTAACATATGGAGCTCCTAGAGCTAAAGCTTTGTACATATGATCTTCCAGGGTTAAGCCGCCAGCAACAACTATGTCTGGAACATATTTGCCTTGTTCATCTAATTTACGAGCAAAATTATAGACTAATGTTTCAAGCTCTACAGTAGGAACACCCCATTCATTCATCATTCTCCATGGGCTCATTCCGGTGCCACCGCCAGCTCCATCTATTACAAGCACATCTACTTCATAATTAGAACAGAATTTAATCGCTCTAGCTAGATCAGCAGGTCTATAAGCTCCAGTTTTTAATGATAAATATTCAGCACCTGCTTTTCTTAATGTTTCAACACGGTTAGCAAATGATTCTTCTCCTACCATACCAAGTCTTGAATGACGTTCAAATTCTTTAAAAGCATTTTTACCAAAAGCTTCTATAACTTCAGGATCTTCAGGATCAGGTAGAACAATATATCCTTTTTCTTTTAGTCTTTGGGCTTTTTCAATATTTCTTACTTTAACTTCACCACCAATATTTTTTGCACCCTGGCCCCATTTTAATTCAACCCACTTAACACCAAGTTCATTAATAGCATACTCTAAAACGCCCAGACGATTATCTTCAACGTTTTCTTGAACAATAATAGCGCCTTCATCAGGCACTTGCCATTCTCTATAAGTTTGAACTCTTTTTTGAAGATCTGGTGAATGAAAAACTCTTCCGTTTCTAATTTCAGCATTATCATCCATACCTACAACATTTTCACCAATAGTTAGAACCGCACCAGATATTGCTGCTCCCTGAGCTAAATCTTCCCAGTGACGTTTGGCAACATCAGTTGATCCTAAACCCGGTACTACAATAGGTACATTTAGTTTAATCTTCTTATCTTTACATAACCTTGTAGACACATCAACATTACTAAAAACAGCTTCATCACTATTAGCATCAACACCTAATGCTCCAACAGCAGTTCCTAAAATGTTAAAACATGAATAATCAATTGGATAATTTTTTTGGCTGGCAGCTGTAATTGAACCAAAAGGTTGAGGATAAATAACTTCGGCACCTCTTATAGCTGATAAACCTACTTCACATAAACCAGGACAACCTTCTATACATGTAGCACATAGTCCACTAAACGGTGATACATCTTCTTTGGTTCTATTTCTTGTTAGCGTTGCAGCGCTTGCATTAAATTTTGAATATGTCATAACTTATTTCTCCCATTAAATCATTAATTACACTCTGCAAGTTTAAATAATAACTTGCTAAATAGGTAAGTTGAATTTTGTTAATTATAATTGAAAATCATTGCTAGACTGTAATTTAAAGGTTAATTCTATTTACAATTTGAAATAAAATTATAAAGAGTACAGTAAAATTTTATGTAAAGATAAAAACCATAAAATCTATTTTTAAACACTTACGTGTTTATATAAAACCCTATAAATCCCAAATAACTTTTAACACCTTGCTGCAACTTTATTAGTAGGGGTATTT
>JBFMGH010000111.1:0-3877 GCA_040752795.1 Cyanobacteriota bacterium | reverse complement strand
ATATAGTAAACGCATGAAATTATGAGACATAACTGGAAATCATGAGGGTGTTATGCCCGCCGAAGGCGGGCATAACACCCGAACCCTTTATTTTCTGAAGTCTATTTTATTTATGCGTTCATTATA
This sequence comes from Cyanobacteriota bacterium, assembly GCA_040752795.1. GTDB lineage: Bacteria > Cyanobacteriota > Vampirovibrionia > JBFMGH01 > JBFMGH01 > JBFMGH01. Next base: position 3,751 of record JBFMGH010000111.1, on the reverse strand, counting down.
GCTTGTGTTTCAACAAAAAGTTGAAAAGTACTGATAAAACTAAAAAGGTACCGAAATAAATCTATAGATAAATATTTTTTGAATACTTTTTTTGATGGAGGAAATGAGGTGAAAAAGTTCTTATAATGATAAAATCCACAACAACCACCTCATTTCATTTCACGCCGTCGTCACCCGCCAAATAGACTGCGTGATTTTTTTATATATTGCTCAACCTTCTCAACATCCTCAGGTATATCAACACCTATTGGCGAGTAATCTGTTAATACTGTTTTAATTCTAATGTTATTATATAGGGCTCTTAATTGCTCTAAGCCCTCCGTTTTTTCAATATCAGATTGAGGCAGATTACTTAATGCCAGCAATGTTTCTCTCCTGTAAACATACAGGCCAATATGTAGGTAATGGACAGATTCTGCATTATTTCTAATGTAAGGTATGCAACTTCTTGAAAAATATAAGGCATTAAATTCTTTATCAATTACAACTTTCACAATATTCGGGTTATTAAGATCCTGTTGATCATTACACTTTCTTATTAATGTACCCATTTTGATATCAGGGTTATCTATAAACGGCCTGAGCGCATCATCAATACATTCAGGAGGGATAACAGGTTCATCGCCCTGAACATTAACAGCTATATCAATATCATTATTATTAAGTACAACCTCTGCAAGCCTATCTGTACCACTATTATGCTTCTCAGAAGTCATAACAACTTTGCCACCGAAGGTTAAAACTGCTTCTTTTATTTTTTCACTATCTGTAGCAATTAAAACTTCATCAATAAGTCTGGCTTTACTGGCTTGTTCATATACTCTCTGGATCATAGGTTTACCATCAATCATAGTTAATGGTTTCCCTGGGAACCTGGTTGACTGATAGCGTGCGGGTATTATTGCATAAATCATTTTTAAACCTTATTTAAGCGCATATAACCTGCTATCGTTAGAGCCAATAAATAGCTTACCATCATATATTAAAGGCGAAGAAAGTACCATATCACCGGTAGTATATTCCCACACCAGCCTGCCAGTAGAAGCATTTAAACAATAAATGTTTTTATCTCCAGAGCCAAAATAAACTGATGAACCAACAACTGCCGGAGAAGAAAATATAGCACCGGTTGTTTCATATTTCCAGGCCAGCACACCAGTAGAAGCATTTAATGCATAAAACACCCCGTCTGAAGCACCAAAATAAACCCTGACACCATCACATGCCGGTGTTGTGTTAATAATTCCTGATATTTCATGTTTCCATTTTGGCTTACCAGTGTCTTTATCAAGGGCATACAAATATCTATCCATTGAGCCAAAATAAATTGTATTCTGATAAACCACAGGGGATCCGGATATTTTTTCTACTGCGCTAAACGACCAGACCACTTTTCCTGTCTCTATACTAACAGCATATAATTTACAATCATATGATCCAAAATATACAATATCATTACTTACAAAAGGAGATGAATCAACTACGCTATCAGTATCATATTTCCATAGCAGGTCTCCCGAAGAAGCATCCAGAGCATAAACATTTTTATCTCTCGAACCGAATATAACTCTGTTAGCTGAAACAACTGGGGAAGATATTATTTCACCCTTGGTTTTATAAACCCATTTAAGCAGGCCTGTTTGAATATCAACAGCATAAAATTTATTATCTTTTGAGCCAAAATACACTGTATTGCCATAAACTTCCGGGGATGACACAATAGGCCCTGAAGTTTTAAAAACCCAGAATTTTAGGCCATTATTAATATTAACAGCATAAAGATTATCGTCATTGGCTCCAAATATAATTAAATCCTTCCACACAACAGGAGATGACTCAATTGCATCATTAGTAATATATTTCCATGCTGAAACACCCTGTGGAAGTGCTTCAGTATTTAAATACTTGCCTCTAAATTGAGCTTTACTGACAGTTCTAGACACAGTTGATGGAACATAAGTAGGTTTTGCTTTTTTAGCAACAAATATGCAGCCACTAATCCCTATCATCATTATTAACGCCAGTAAGATTTCAGGTTTAAATTTCAAGTTAATAAATTTCATTTAGGTTCCTCTAATATATTTATTCAATTTACTATACAGGATGCCTAAGAAGCAAGTAACAACATATTACTTAACAAGTTAATTTTTCTTTATCTAATCATAATAATCAAAAATAGATTACAAAGACTTTTGCTTAACTATATCAAAATAATCCTTATCAATTACTGAATTAGCAACATTATTTTTAACAGGGTTTCTGTTGGAATAATTGTTATAATTCTTTTTATTAAGGCAAAAAAAAATCCCCTTTCGGGAAATCTTTTGAGAGAGAGTAGAGAGATTACGGAATTTATTTAGAGGAATTGTTTTATGTCTTGTAATTATATAAAAACAATCAAATTTGTTTTTGGAACAGTTTGTAAAGAAAATTTAAGCAAGTTTTTTATAAACTTTTCTATCTGGTACTGAACTCCTTTATTAATAAGCTTTTTCTGTTTTACTACTTTAATATATCAATTTATATATTTAATAATTTCCAGAGAAATTTTTATTGGGTTCTGCTTGAGCAGTTTTATATATACAATTTCGCCATAATAATACTTTAAAACACCGAACAAAATAGAAAAACCGTTACAAAAATCCTGTAGCGGTTTATTGATACTAAGGAGACAATCTAATTAACTAGTACTATCAATGGTTAGTATTAATTAATTGACTTACTTAAACATAATCAAAACAATAGATATAAACAATATAACTGTGTTATAGGTTTTACAAAATGTAACAAAATAGGAGGATTTAAACATTATTTGTTCTGAAATATTCAAAATATTATATTCATAAGGATAAAGAAGCATTTTTCAAAAACAGGTTGTTATAAAATATTGATACGAACTTTTTATCATAATTAATAAAACATTTAAAAGTGACAGAACCTAAATTAATAGTACCCATAAATAAAGAAGGAATGATAATACCTGCCAAATCTGAAGGGGCAGATATTTTATATGTTGATTTTAGAAATTTCGTAAAAAATAACCGCTTTAGCAAACCATCATTAATAAAATTTATTAAGGTAGCACAAAGTCTTGATATACCAATCTATTTACATTTTGGTGAAGATATTTATGAAGAAGAACTAGATCTAATTGAAGGTATTGTCAATGAGTTATCTACTGTCAATGTTGACGGGATAATGATAAATGATTTTTCGGTTCTTGAAACTATTAAAAACAAGAAAATAAAACAGTTAAGATTTAAAGTGCATCTTGATAGCGGCCTGAATATTCATAATATAGCAAGTTATGAAATATTAAAAAAGTGGAAAGCACGAAGTGTTAATATTACAGAAGAAATATATCTTAAAAATGTCACAAGAATAAAAAAATACACTGGTAAAAACATTTGCATCAATGTTAATGAATCAATGTGGATGTTACATTATGCTGTTAACTGGGGAATTGATTTATTTAAAATTAGTGGAAGTTATAAAGATGTTCCACGGATTTGTCTTTTGATTTCTTTGCTAAAAGAACTTATATCTGATACAAAAAGAAATAAAACCTTTGATAACATTAAAATTGAACAGGTACTTAACCTATTAGATCATTCTAAACCCCAAAAACACTATCGAACTGATCATTTCACTAAAAAATTTAAAGATTATAGCGGCAATGATTTTGAATTCACCGGAAGCATTAAAGTTTTTAACTGGAAAGAAGATAAAATAAAACTGCCATCTATTGATA
>JBFMGH010000110.1:0-5277 GCA_040752795.1 Cyanobacteriota bacterium | reverse complement strand
TTTAAAGAAAAATAAGCTTACTGATGCTGAATATAATTTTAAAACATCTTTAGATAGAGATGAGAATAATAAAGATGCACTTATTGGTTTAATAAGGTTATATATTGTATCTGATAATGTTAATGAGCTTGAAGAAACAATCAATTGGTATCTTGATTTAAACAAGAAAAATGCGTTATCTTATCATGCAATTGGGCGGTCTTATTTAGAGTATAATAAGTTTTCAAACGCTATGAAATATTTCAATATAGCTCTGGAAAAGGAAAAAAATAATAGTGACATTTATAATGATATTGGTTCTGTATATTATAGGCAAAATAATTATTCTGAAGCTATGAAGTATTATGAAAAAGCAAGAAGTATTGAGCCAGGCCGGGGGGTGGTTTTATATAATATAGCCTGGATTCATTTAAAAGAAGGTAAAAGAGATAAGGCAGATATAGTCTCGAAGCAATTAAAAGTCGCTGATAAATATTGGTTTGAGAAATATAAAGAAGAATCTAGCCAGTATAAGCTGTAGTTTCAGATTCTTCCTTGCAATAAGTTATGCCAATACCGGTAACAGCCCATAGAATTGTAAATACTGGAACGAGTAAGTTTAAAAAAGTGTACGGTACGTATTCAATAGTTGGTATGCCTAATGCCTGTGCGACAAAAATGCCTGAAAACCCCCAGGGTAAAAGTGGTGAAATCATTGTTCCACCATCTTCTAGTGTTCGAGACAAATTAATGTTTTCAAGTTTAAGTTTTTTGTATACAGGCAAAAACATTCTACCTGGTATGATTATAGCCATATAAAGGCTTGCTAATAACATTGCAGCAATCCAGCTGGCAATAAGAGTTGTGGGTATAAGGGTTTTGGCTGAGGTAAGATATTTGCTGACGCCTGATATTAGAGTTTCAAGCATGCGAGTTTTTTCCATGATACCCCCGAGGCCTAAACCCAGGAATGCTATAGAAATAATCCTCATCATACTTTGTAGGCCACCCCTGCTAAGAAGCTCATCAATTCTTTCTATTCCTGTATGTGATTTATAACCTTCATTTAGAATTTTTGTTGCATCTAATAAACTGTGGCCTTCAATAAATATTCCATATAACAGGCCCAGTGCAACTGCAATTATTAATGTAGGTAATGCACTGACTTTTTTAAAAGCCAGAATTAAAACCAATGCAGGAGGAATTAAATTCCATATACCAAATTTAAAGTTTTGATTTAAGATATTCAGGGTCTGGCTAAGTTCATCAGTCTTTGTTAATGAAGGTTGAAAGCCGAGGCAAAGAAGTGAATATATTATTAGTGCAATAACTAAGGCCGGAATAGTTGTCCACATCATATGTTTAATATGGTCAAAAAGGTTAGTTTCGGCGACAGCTGCAGCCAGGTTAGTAGAATCAGACAGAGGGGACATCTTATCGCCAAAGAAAGCCCCTGATACAATACATCCTACAACCATAGGCAGAGATATGTCAAGGCTAGCTCCTACCCCTAAAAGTGCTATGCCAACTGTTCCTACTGTTGTCCATGAGCTGCCTGTAGCCAGTGAAGTAATACAGCAAATAATAAGTGTTGATGGTAAAAATATTTCCGGTGATAAGAATTTTAGGCCAAGATAAATTAGGTATGGTACTATACCACCCATCATCCAGGAGGCAATAAGTACGCCAATTGTCATTAAAATTATTACTGGAATTATTGCAATTTTACACCCATCAATAATTGCGCTTTCAACTTCTTGCCATGTGAAGCCATTTAGCATTGATATTATAGCCGATAAGATTACAACACTTGCAAGTGTTATTTCAATAGGTATACCACCCTTTAAAGAGAGGGCCATTGCAAACATTAAATAGCCTAATATTATAAAAATGGCAGATATATGTGGTTTTTTTATCTTTTCTTCAGGCATAATATAAAAATTTTGTTCAGGATTATTATTCCGTGAATTAGTATATCCAAATAAAAACTATTTTAAAATCATTCTTAAAAAAAATGGAACATTTGATTAAAAATGATAATAATTATGAATTGGCCAACCCCCCCGTATAGATGGCATATTAGAGAAATAAATTTCATATGAATTTATTTCTTGTTCTGTAGTTAAAAATAATGTAAAGATTTGTATTTATATTCAACATATGTAGCAATTAAAAACTTTTAGAAGCATTTAATAAGTACTGCAAAATATTATCGGGATGACAATTTAAATCTGAAAAAATAAGAACAAAGCTATCTCCTAATTCCCGCACAGTAAAAGTAATATCATCACACCTATTTCTTTAAAATATTTCTTTAAAATTTGAGGGTTTTTTAATGCAGAAAGTTAATCTTAGCTTCCAATCAATTTGGCCACAGCTTGATAGGCAAAAAGAGGCTAAACAAAATATATCTTTCTCTTCAAATACTATTCTGACTGATAAAAAAGCAAACATCAGTCTTAATAATCTGCAAGCTTATTATTTAACTGGCAAATCTCAAGTTTCTTTTGGCCGAAAGTTACAGGAGCACATGGAATGGGGAGCAACTGTATTGCCGGATGGAAAAGTTAAATTTAAAGTCTGGGCTCCGTATGCTGAAAGTATAAAATTAGAAGTTAGAAGCAAAGATGGCCCTTCTCCAAAAAGCGATCATACAACATATGAAATCAACCAGATTCTTGACAAGAACAGAACATGTGGAGACTGGGCATATAAATTAAAAGAAATAGCTAAAAATGAATGGTTATATCTTTTCGGTAAACCTGAAAAGGCAACAACTGTAGAGATGGAAAAGAATGATAGCGGTGTTTTTGAAGTTGTTGTTGATTCAGCTAAAGCTGGTGATATGTATAGATATGTAATAACAAAATCTGATCCTAATAGAAGAGAAGTAGCACTTAAAGATCCACGTTCACAATCTCAACCTTTTGATATAAATGGCTGGTCACAGGTTCAGGATGAGTCAGCTTATCAATGGAAAAATAATGAATCTTGGAAAAAACATCCGAATAAAATTAGAAGTTCTGGTGACTGGAATCAATCTACAAGCAAGATGATAACAAATGAAATTCATATAGGAACTTTTACCAAGGAAGGAACTTTTGAAGCTGCTCAGAAAAAGCTTAACAAAGTAGCTCCAAATGCATTCTTTAAATTGGCAATGAATAAACTTCAGGATGCAGTAAATAACAATGACGAAAAAGCTTTAACTGAAATGGTTAAGGCCGGTGAAATTGTTGATATGATTGAAAGATTAAGTGAAATTTCAATTGTAGATAAATTTAATATAGAAATAAAAATATTAAATGATGCTAATGCTGCTATTAGTAATAATAATACTAAAAAAGCGCTGGTAGAATTAAAACAACTTGCAGGTAAAGATAATTTCAAAACATTTATAGATAAATATAATCAGGAAGCACCTCATGATATATTTAATACTATTGAAGTAATGCCCATTAATGAGTTTTATGGTGAAAGAAACTGGGGTTACGAAGGCGTAGATCTGTTTGCTCCGGAAAGTTCATATGGTGGCCCTGAGAAATTTAAAGCATTTATTGATAGAGCCCATGAATTAGGCCTCAATGTTTTAGTAGATGTAGTATATAACCATATGGGCCCATTCAACAATGTAGTAGGAGAATTTGGTAAATACTTTGATTCTAATAAAGGTACACCTTGGGGTGGTGGCCTCAATTATGAAGTCGGAGAAGACGGAAAACGTGTTAGAGAATTTGTTGTTGACAATGCTCTTCACTGGTTACTAAATTATAATGTTGATGGCTTAAGAATGGATATGACCCAATTTATGAAATCTGATCTTGCAATGAAAGAAATTGCATTTGAGGTTCGTAAGCATAAGCCAGATGCAATATTAACTGCTGAAGATGGTAGAAATTCTAAGAGAGTAACTCAACCATTAAACAGTTATGATATATCATCACCAGATCCAGGTGAAGTTCTTGATGCAAGTAAAATTGTTACACCTCATGGTGTAAACGACTTTGCTTTAGAGAGGCTTGGCATGGATGCCCAATGGAACTTTGATTTCCAGCATACTTTAGAAGCACTTTGTACTGGCAAAAAGGTCATGGATGACTTTTATCCTTCTGTTAGCGACCTTGCACGTGAGATGTATCATGGGTTTAGATGGTTTGATGGCTATGGTGCAACTCTTCCTGAACCCGATGGCCACAATCTTGTTAATTATGTAATGAGCCATGATGAAGCTGGTAACAGAGATGGCACACGTCTGATTACTAAAATTACCCAGAATAGACTGGGGATGTTTGATAAATTAAAAGCAAAAGGCTGGTCAGATTGTGATGCTGGCCAGGGTGCAGCAAGAATTACCCAACAATTAATCGAGGCTTATGTTAATAATAATGATGCAAAATTTAATGAAATAGTTAGCCGGGATGGTTTAAATATAAATAAAAATGATTTAGCGGCCAGGTTTAATGAAGCAAAAGCTTTAAATAGAGCAGGTATTGGAGCTGTGTTTATGTCACCGGGCTCTAAAATGTTTTTGATGGGTGATGAAGAAGCTGAATTATCACCGTATAAATTCTTCAGTCAATATCCAGTATTTGGACTGGAAGATAAAATTAGTCACCCTTCAGATAAAGGGTATAAAATTGGTAAAGAAGCGTTTGAAGAGTCTAAAGTTTCTCAAGCCAATCATACTGATCCTAGAATGAAGAGATTTGTTTCTGATTTAGCACAGTTATTCTATGAAAATCCCTGTTTAAATAATGGTAAAAGTAAACAGATGAAATTTGTTAACCATGAAGGTTCTAAAGTGCTTGGTATACATCGTTATGATGGTAAAAATGAAATATTTGCCGTTATTAATTTTGGCGATAGACAGTTTGAAAAAAATAATTATAAAATTGAAATGCCAAAAGGCCTCTGGGAAGAAGTTTTAAATAGTAATGATAGAAAATATGGTGGTAGTGGAGTTGCAAATAATAAAAGTGCTATCCAGAGTGCTGAAGACTATACAAAAGAACCTATAAATCTTCCAAAACATAGTATTGTAGTTTTCAAAAGAAAAATGATTTAGTATTAAATATAAAAAACCTGAGGAGATAGGTGATTATTAAACTTTGTCCACAAAGGCAAAGTTTTTTTTGAATATACTGATCTTTGAAAGTAATTTATAGATTCCAGAATATATAGGCCCGGGTGTTTTTGTGCAGCACAGGCAATAACACCCGGGAATAATTTAAAGCCATATATCGTTTACTTCCGTGGATTAGTATAAATGCCATAAACAAATTTATTTCAGAAAAAATT
>JBFMGH010000109.1:0-2054 GCA_040752795.1 Cyanobacteriota bacterium | reverse complement strand
CTGCGCAGCAGGCAAAAACACCCTGCCTCTATAATCTGGAATCTATAGATTACTTTCAAGGGTTAGTATAAGTCATTACTTGAGCCTTAAGAGTTTGTAACAAATTCACGAATTAACCGGGTTAGTATAAAGAAAGTATTATTTTTAAATTTTTTTAAAATTATAAATTTAATATTTATTACTTTTTACAATCGCAAGCCCATCAATAAAATCAGTGGCATAAATATATTTTGCAGATATTATTACTTTGCCTTTATCATCGATATAACCATATTTATTCTTATTTTTAAATAATGCCAACCCGTCTGAAAACTGGTTTATGCTTTCATAAGCTGGTTGAAGAATATAATTTCCGGTTTTATCTATCAAACCATAACGAGCTTCATTATCATAAGTTTTCTTTTCTTTTGAATATGAATAACTTTTAACAATAGCTACGCCATTTATAAAATCAGAGCAGCTTTGAAACTTTGGCTCGATAACAATATTGCCGGCCCTGTCTATATAACCATACTCATTATTGTCATAAATACAGGCGAAACCATCAGAGAAATTGTATACATTTGTATATTTTGGTTCTATTACTACTTCTCCATCACGGTTTATATAACCCCATTTGTCATTAAATTTTAGTTTGGCCAGGCCTTCATAAAATTCTATCCGGGTATCAACATTATCATAAGAATATAAACTAGAAATAATTTCACCTTTTTTATTTATATAATTCCATTCATTGTTGGTATAAACCTGTGCAACAGGGCCATCAAATTTTTTAGCAGAATCATATTTTGGGTTTATAACTATTTCACCTGTTTTATCTATATATCCGTATTTTCCATCTATATAAATAACGGCCAGGCCATTTGAAAATTCAAAAGCACTTTCAAATTGAGGATTTATGACTATTTCACCTCTTCTATTTATATATCCCCATTTACCATTTACTTGAACAGCTGCCAACCCTTCAGAAAAAGAAAGGGCTTTTTGGTATTCAACAAGTATAACTATTCTTCCTGAAGTATTAATATAGCCAAATTTATTATCTTTCTCTACAAGGGCATAATTTTCAGAAAAATTTTCTGCATATTGGTAGAAGGGTTTTTGAACTAATCTTCCATTATCTTTATAAAATCCATATCTATTAGCCTGTTTTACTTTAATATATCCTTCTTTGTACTCAAAAGACTGACCGGGCCTGGCTTTTAATATATATTTGCCTTTAGTAGTTGTTAAACCAAAAAATGAACCTTCTCTTACGATACATACCCTGTTATAACAAGAATCAATATCATCGAATACAGGTCTTAGAAGATATCTGCCTTTTTTATTTATTAATCCTTCTTTATTGCCTTCCTTTACTATAGCCTTTCCATCCTGAAAAGGTTCTATATATTCAAACTTTGGTTTAATTACCATTTCGTCTTTTGTATTGATTACAAATACTTTCGCCGGTGAGGCATATGGTATATCTCCACATTTAATACATTTCCCTGATCTGTAAAATTTTCGAGGCTTATTAACATTATCTTTATCTGTATAAACCATAAATGCTATAAGAACAAAAACAGCTATCAATAGTGTTATTAAAGCATTCTTTAATTGTTTTTTATCTATTGCCTTCATAATTCAAATGATTCTTATTTATTGTTATATAAATAATTTAGCAAAAAAGTAACAGGAACTAAAACTTCTTCAAATTTTATTAATTTTTGTCTGTTTCTATTGTTATACTAAAATTCATTTCAGATGTTGCATCATCCGCCCTGAATGTACCTGAAACCGGTATAGTATTTAAAGGGTTCGAGGAGGCAGCAATAATAACATGTTTATCTGTTACCAATAAACCAGTTGATGGATCATAACCTCTCCAGCCACCCCCCGGAATATATACCTCTGCCCAGGCATGCAAGTTGGCATCTTTCTTACATGGATCAGTTTCTTGATAACCACTAACAAACCTTGCCGCCATTCCCATTGATCTGCAGGCATCTACGAATAAAATGGCCATGTCTCTACAGGAACCCTGACATGTTTTTAATGTTTCTGTGGGTGGG
>JBFMGH010000108.1:0-2361 GCA_040752795.1 Cyanobacteriota bacterium | reverse complement strand
AGTAAAATACTTTATTGAGTGCAATTTGATATTAATATTTGCAATTTATTTTTTGCTTTATAACATTATTTATAAAATTTTTAAATCTTTTTAAAAATCGTCAAGGTTAAGCTGTGATGCTAACTGACGCATAGCTTCTTTAGCCGCATAGACCTGAGTTAGAGGCTTATCTTTTTCTATTTCAGGTATTTTACCCGTCATACCTGTATCGGTCTGGAGGAATGCATGAACAATAGCAGGGTCAAACTGAGTATTGCTGCATCTATGAAGTTCTTCAACAGCTACTTCATGAGGCATACCCTTACGATAAGGCCTATCAGAAGTCATAGCGTCATAAGAATCTGCTACGGCGAGAATTCTAGCACCCAGCGGTATACTTTGTCCTTTAAGCTGATCCGGGTGACCCGTTCCATCAAATCTTTCATGGTGATGCACCACACAATCAACAACATATTGCATATTTTTCAGTCTGGATAATATCTGACCACCTCTAACAGGGTGCCTGCATATAACTCTATATTCTTCATCTGTTAACCGGCCAGGTTTATTGAGTATAAGCTCTGGCACGCCAATTTTACCTATATCGTGAAGCAGACCGGCAAATTCCAGAAAGCTTAACTGTTGAGAATCAAGACCAAGTATTTCACCTATTTTAATTGAATAGAAAGTTACACGGTACGAATGACCATAAGTGTAGCTATCTTTGGCTTCAAGAGCATTAAAAATAGCTGAAACCGTATTAAATAATAGTTCTTTAAGATCCTGTACTAGCTGTTCGTTAAATTTTGCTAGCCTTATATTTTCACGAGAAGTCATATAGTGTTCGACTGCTCTTTTAACATCAATTAACAGTTCATCAGGATTCCAGGGTTTAGAAATATACCTATAAATATGTCCTGTATTAATTGCATCTATAACGGCATCAAGATCTGCGTAGCCAGTTATTAAAAATCTGATAGCATCTGGGGAATAATCAATAGCCTTACCAAGGAAATCTGAACCTGTCATAACTGGCATACGTTGATCAGACAAAATTAATGCCACGTCTTTATTCTGTTCAAGAACTTCAAGACCTTCAACGCCTGACATAGCTGTAAGAACATTAAAATCTTTTCTCAAGATCCTTCTTAAAGTTCTTAAATATGTTTCTTCATCGTCGACGACTAATACTTTAGGTTTTAAAAGTTTATCAGATTGCACTTTAAGTAATCTATTCTAATGTATCTACTGAACTAAAATTTTGTTGCCCTGTTGAGTTTATCACGAAGTTCTCTAAACCGGACAACATCTTCTTGAGCGCGTGTATTTTCTCTGATGAGAACCTGTGTTGAAGGATGAACCATTAAAATATAGTCCATGTGAATTTCAAGGAAGTTGTATCTTCTTGGCGAAGAAGTTCCTTTTCTGTTAATAATTTCAGCGTCAGTAACAGCTAGAAACCTTCTATTGCTGTCGTTTAATAGGTCAGTCAGTTGCCTGTTAGTATTCACGTATTTTGAAACGTGAACTGTTCCTTTTATTTCATGGTCTAAGGTTAAAATTACTACTTCAACTGGTACTGTATCAACATGTTTGGACATTTTTTCCCCTTGGACTTTTAATGATATATAAGTAACATTGTATTATAACCTAAATATTATTAGAAAGTTAACTAGGTTTTTTAATCTTCTTGAAACTATTTTTATTTATTGTTCTAACAAAGTCAAGAGGTCAACAATCGTGATAGATACAGGAATTTGAGATCAGTTTAAATATATTCATAAAAATAATTCAGTATGTATTACACGGAAAATATTTAATGGTTATTAACCTTTTTTATTTCCTGATAACATTGGTAATATAGAAAACAAGAACTGAAATAATCTTATGGCTATCCATTCCTCTTCTTTATCTTTATTCTTCGAGTTTTTAAGTTCTTCAATTTCAGATTTTGAGTAGCTTAATTCTGTATTAATTACATCATTAGAATCTGTTAGAGAAATTGTTAAACCATCACCATTGTCATTGTAACAAAGCTTTCTATTTCCAGATACTGTATTATATGTATATAGAACATTAATTGGGATTCTATCAGTTACGTTTTCAGCTTTTTGGAATACATTATTCTCAAGCTGTAAATTAGTTGATTTTGCAACTTCGTGTCTTACCCGGGTTGTAAATTCTTTAACTAATTTACCGTTAGACTTTTCTTCTCTATATTGACCATTATTATTTGTTTTAAGTATACCCCTGAAAGAAATATTATTTATCACAAATATCTTTACCTCTTAAATAATTAGCATTAAAGTTTTAATTGTCTTTATTCTTAAGTATTATAAATTAAACCAGATTAATAATAGATATTATAGAGTTTTAACAAAC
>JBFMGH010000107.1:0-3290 GCA_040752795.1 Cyanobacteriota bacterium | reverse complement strand
TGCGCAGGCAAAAACACCTTACCTCTATAATCTGAAATCTATAGATTACTTTCAAGGATCATTATAAATAACCCGGAAGAAAAGAGTTACTAATATTTGATTATGACACAAGCAGAAATACCCTGCATTGCTTTTGTTAATCTTGGATTTGTGAATAATTTTGAATAACCTTGTTTATAAAAAGGATTTTATTTATTGTTTAAGTTGCCTACAGGCGTAAACTTTATTACCGGCATATTATTATCTTCAGCATATTTTCTTAATAAAAATGGCACCAATTCAGGGTCAGTAGTAGTAAATATAGCCTGTATTTTAGGGGCATAAACAATAACTTCATTTTGAAGCTGGCTATCTGTTTGATTTAATGATTTTTCCGGTTTATTAAAAAGAGTATGTTTAATAGTTTTAATAATTATTTCTTCATCAAATGGATTATTAATATCTGTCAAAGCCTGACACTCTGCAAGTTTTTTAAACCTGTTAATATAAACATCATCAAGATTTTTAATTTCTGAAGAAGCTTCCGGTGCTGGATTTAATTTTTCAGCCATAAATTGTTTAAATGTCTTTGCAAAATGACTTCTAAAGTGATTTTCTCGTAGTGATTCTTTACTAAATAAATATTTCTTATATTCTTTTAAACCTAATTTACTGTGCTGACCAAGGTTCTTAAAATATGCTGCACCAATATTATAAGGATCAACATTTAATATAAATCCATATTTTCTTTTTTCATAAGGGCTAAAAGTATCTGGTGTTGTATATGATGCACTAAATACCCCATTATGTCCTTCCCATGAGGCAAAGCTAAAATCAGTTGTAGAATTATCAGTACTCGCTGGTATAGCATGTATAATAGAATAAAAGTTTTCTCTTGTAGTGCCTTTGCTAAAACCTAATTTTTCAAAATCTTTAACTTTATCTATATCTATCACAACATTAGATGTCTCAAAAAGACCTGTTCCAAGTGAACGTAAATAGCTTTTGTCTATATCCCGAGTTGCCGGAATTTTTGTTTGAGGTAAATATATAGAGTTTTTATGAATTTGAAATATTTTTAATTTAGTGTCGCTAATGTATTTTTTATATTTATCTTTATATTTTTCATAGAAATTATCTCCTACAGCCTTCAAGTCAGCTATGGCAAACAAAACAGCTATACGGTAATCTGTTGATCGTCTAAAATCAAATGCACTATCTTCAACATTTTTAAGGTTGTTTTCAAGACGTTCTACCCAGTGATGGTTTCTAATAAGATTACAGGTGCGTTCAATTTCTTTATCTGAAAGATTAACCCTTTTTAGCATTTTATGAACTATCATCGAAGAGTTTTCAGGATGATTTCTATCATACATTAGTTCTTCTTTGGCTATATCATGAAACAATACAGCTAATCTAGCTATTTTCTTATCATCACTAGAGAGAGATCTTCCTGCACTGTATTTTTGAAACTCTTGCAATGTTTTTAGCATATGTATATCTGTTGTGTAAGCATGTGGTGCTGATTGTTTTCTACCTATAGAAAGAATAAATTCAGGAAATGCTTTAATGATTTCTGTTAAATCGTCACTTAGTTCTTTGTTATCCGGCATAATAATTTTGTTATTTAGAATTAAATGCTTCACGTGTCCTTTTATAATTTGAATTGAATCCAGTAAAGCCTGTTTATTCACCGCTGAATTAATTATACTTAGCTTATCTTCTCTATCATTACCAAGCAAAGGAATATCTAAGAGTTTATTTTTGTGAATATTTATTCCATAATAATCAAGAGCTCGTTTCCTATCATGAATATTTAATGTTGAAATAGCTTTTTTGACATCGGCTATAAATTTTTCAACACTATATTCAACAGGTAATCCGGTATTAGAATATTTAATTAGATCATAATTTTTCAAGCTTGTTTCAAGATCGAGAAGAGCATTAAAACCGTTTTCAATTGTTTCTTTATTGAGGTAATGTGTTTTAGAATTAAACAAATTTTCAGCTATTTCATAAAGATGAGAAATAATATTGTTTCTAGATGTCGGCAACAAAGGTAAATTTAACTTTGCATTTTTCAGTTCTGTGAATATTTCTTGATCAACAGAAAAATCACTGGCCCCTCTACCGCAGGCGCTTTTAAAAAATCTTAATGATAATAACTTGTCTTGAATTGATAAAGCCCCCAGAGAGGTTTCATTTAACATTTTTTTAAATGGCAGGTTATATTTAAGAAGTTTAGTTAATACCGCAACCTGAGCATTAGTATATTCTTTGTTATAATTAGCAGGGTTTTTTGAGCCTATCAAAACACCAAAATCTTCTATTTTACTATTATCTACAGTACTTAAAATCTCTTTTATTACTTTAATATCCGTAAATCTTACTAAAGTTTTTTCTCTTGATTTTGATACAAAAACTAATTTTGAAATTTTGAAATTATGTTCATTAACACAACTCAATAAATCAGCTATTTCTGGGGCATTAAAAGTAAGTTTAAGCTTTTTATCTACAAAATGTCTCGAATAAAGAAGAGAATCTATAAGCCTGGCTTTATATTCTAATTTCAAATGAGGCATTATTTCTGCTATATCAGAAGAGTTAAATCTATAGTTTTTTTGAAGATCTTTAGCACTAAGAAGTTTAGATAGATACAAAATATTATTTTCATCAATAACAGAAAGAATTTTAATTATATCAGAACGATCAAACCTGTTTAAATCAGACCTTATTTGCTTTGATTTAACCAGTATATCAAAAGCTTTATAGTTATTCTGGTTTAAAAAATTAATGTCAGGCTCAAATAATCCAATATTTTTGTATTTACCATTTCTTATTTCCAGTTTTAAATTTGCTTTAAAACGATCAAGTTCACTGTTATCGTTCAGGATATTAACTGATGCAAATGTAAGACCTTTAAGAGCATTTACTAGTTTTTCGGAAGATACTTTATTAGCAGGTAAACTGAAATTACTACCTCCTTTAAAAGAAGGTAATGTGCTATTTATCTTTTCCTCTCCCTGTCCCCTCATCCCCTGGGTGCTGTAGCGAGTTAAATATTTTGTTGTTTGCAACATATAACTGCATTTTAGCAGAAACAATTCTTTTTGTTAGTCTAAATACTAAAAAGTGTAATTATAATTTACTTTATATTACCTATATATAAAAATAATTCAGTAAAATGTAATAAGTCGTCACTTGGGTGACACTTTAACAAAAAATCAAGCAACTTGAATGATGTTTTTATCAACCTCCATTTTACGACAAACGGCCAGTTTTTGTACTGGAAATAAACCTTTAATGCCCAT
>JBFMGH010000106.1:0-5436 GCA_040752795.1 Cyanobacteriota bacterium | reverse complement strand
TTAAACAGTAGAAAAATTTATTATCAAAAAATAATCCCCATTAAGTTTTTTTCCTGAAGTTAATATTTCAGGAATTTTTATTGTTAATCGATATTTCTAGAATGATCCATTTGGCCTATAAATATAAGTCATAAAGACTATAAAAAACAGACCTGGATTGTTTTTAATAACTAACAGAAGATAAATAAAAGGAGAAATTTATGACTAACATTGCCATACCATTAACTTTTAAAGCCTCTACACAATGTGGTTCAAGCTGTAATAAAAAGGAACTGGATGAAATTAAAATTGCCACACAAAATGATATATTAGAAATAAATAAACCACCTGAACAGTACTCCACAAGAGATAAAAATATAAACGAAATTTGGAGGGAAATAATACAACGTCGTGCAAAACACACTTTCTCCCATGTAGAAGGTAAAAGAAATGCATTACAACTTACAAGTTTTGTATTAGATTTTTCACATGAATGTCTTCATGACTTATATTCATCATTTAAGTATCCAGAGAGTGATCCAACGGCAAAAATGCTCAAATCTTTGATGACAATAGTCGACAGAGAAAGGAAGAAAACTGATCTGCAACTACTGGAGCAAAGAGAGCTGCCATTGGCCAGACTTCATATCTAAAAACGTCGAAAAGCCTGAAAAGATTAATAAGGGTATAGAAACTAGAAAGTTTGGTTAAATAAATCAGTATTTAAACAGTAGAAAAATTTATTATCAAAAAATAATCCCCATTAAGTTTTTTTCCTGAAGTTAATATTTCAGGAATTTTTATTGTTAATCGATATTTCTAGAATGATCCATTTGGCCTATAAATATAATCCATAAAGACTATAAAAAACCAATGACAGATTGTTTTTATATATATAGGTAGGGTTAGGTTGTAAACAGAAGACAATTTAATTAAATCTTATATAATTTAGGAGAAGCATTATTATGACAAATTTAAGTTTTGCAGCAAGTTTTTATAACTACAATAATTATGACATTTTAAATAGAAAAAATAATCATAACAATAACTCAAATTCAAAACCTTGTAACTCTCATTCAGGCTCTTTTGTAGTTGCTGAATTCGGTAAGACTTTTAATCAACTAGAACAAGCATCCTCCAATGGTTCTAATAATTATTATCCTGAGGGTTTGCTTGCTAAATTATTAGAACTCTTTGGTGGAAATTGGGCAAAAGTTTTAGCCTGCTTGAGTCAGATGTCTGCTCAAACTGAGCTAGCCCCTGCAAACATGCCTGTTGATACTTCTTATGCGTTTGCATTTGCAGGAGGCAATTATAGCTTTGCAGCAGCTTCTGCTGGAGGTTCTTTTGCCTTTGCTTTTGCTTCAAGTCTTGAAAATACTTCTTTTGCATTTGCTGAAACGAGCTACATGGATAATCAATGTGAATCAGGAACTGCAATATCAAGCAGTTTTGTTTCACAGGCTTACACTGATTCTTCATCATATGTGCCACCATCAAGTAATTATTCACCATTGCCAACACCGGTAAAGTGCGATCCTGTTGCCGCAAGAGAAACAGCTACTATTACAGGAGATCCTCATTTTAAAGGTGGTGATGGTGGCCATTATGATGTTCAGGGTGAACCCGGAAAGACTTATAATCTCTTATCTGATAAAGGGTTACAGTTTAATGGAACATTTGATTCCTGGGGAAATGAAGGAGCAACAGTTGTTACAGAAACATCTATCAATGTTAAAGGGTCAGAGGGTTATGAATCATTAAGCTTTAATAAAGATGGAGTAGCAATGTATAACGGTCAGGAACTACAGACTGGAGAAACTATAGATTTGGCCGATGGAGGTACAGCAACATTAACAGATAATGCACTTGTGGTAAATACTGCTGAGGGTTATGAAATAACACAAGTTGCTCATGATGGCTATATTGATACTACAATCGCCACAGGCGAAAAAGGTGTTGCCGCTGATGGCGTGAATCCTCATGGCCTGGCAGGGCAAACTTTTGATGCCGATAATATAGCAAGAAATGGAGCTACTGGAAAAGGAGCCCAAGGAGAAGGAGCTATAGATGGTGTCGTTAAGAATTATGAGGTCAAAAGTCTTACTGAAACAACTGCTGCTGATAACGGACAAAAAACAACACCAGCACCTCAAGTAGAAGCATCTAGTAGTAATGGTGACTCAGCAGATAGCTCTGCAGGAAGTGATTCAGGTGGCAGTACTACTTAATAAACCATTTATAACTATAAAAGCAATGTAGATATCTAATTTTCGAATTGTATAATAAGCACAGTGAATTTATATTAGAATCAACCCGAATGTATATCTGTAATCTGGGCCATTTTGATCATAAAAATATATCAGATGGCCTATTTTTATTACTTAATGAAAGCTTTAACATACAATTTAAATAATAAAGAGAAATTTATAAATGACATCTTTTTATACTAAGAACAAAAATATTAAGCAGGAAAAATCAAAAGAGATTTCAGAAGAAAGAAATTATACTGGATTTACATTAATTGAATTAGCTGTCGTTATAGCTATTATAGGAATTTTAGCAGCTGTAGCCGTTCCAAAATTTCTTGATTTAACTAATGATGTAGCTATAACGTCTTGTGAAGAGCTTTTGCAAAACTTACAAACTTCTGCAGCCTTGTATGTTGCAGAAACCAAGATGGTTCCTCAGCAATTTTCTGATTTTGTTTCAGAAGGAGCTGTTGCTTCACCAAAAACTATTAGTATTAAAAGTATGACTGATTCTACTTATGTTGTTAATATTTTGCCACCTGGATTAAATACAACAACAATAACAGTGAATTTAATTTCCGGTGACAGCGTGAGTTATTTTTTAAACGGCACAGATATTACAGCTGAATTTCCTTAATGAGAGGTTATTATCAGAATTCAGGTATAACAATAGAAATGAAGATTTGTTTAAATTAATGCTTTGCGTCATTAAAGAGTTTTAAGTTTTTCTTATCTAACCCTTTAAATAAATAGGAAAAAGCTCTACTTGATAATGCCTGGAATATTTGAAGCAAGTTAAAATAAGCAAAAAACAAAGAAGATAAAGAAAAAGAAGAATTATACAAGCGAATAGGCTAAATAAAAGTAGAATTGGATTTTTACACAAGAAATCTAGTCTTTAGAAAAGGAAAAAGGGCTGAACATGATTGATAGAAACTGTACAAATGTACCTGCAATAGTTCATTTGACCTATTAAAATAATTTAAATGGACTAACATTTAAATTATTTCAGGTATGTTTTCTCATTAGACTCAAATTTAAAAAATAGCAAGGAGACTACTAATGGTATCTATTCAAACTATTCACAAAAAAGATCAAAATATTGTTAATTTTGGAGCTTTAAACAGAAAAGTAATTAACCCGGAACAGAATACTATTCCTTCAATAAAAAACACAGGTTTAATTAAACCTGGCTTAGAACATTTAAAAGCAAACTTTTTATCTTTTGGAAAAAGTCCCGATAAGCCTAAAGCAGATACTTCAAAAATAGAAGGCTTTAATCATTTTGGTAAAGAAACACCACAGGTAGCACTTGCTAAAATGGTTGAGGGTGCGATATCTGGTCAGGCAAAAGAATGGTCATTTATAGCAAAGCCAGAAGATGGTTCTATTCTTTGTTGTAAGTTAGATGGTAAACAATACAACCTCGAAAGCGTTAGAACAGATGAAACATATGAAAAAGATGGTGTTGAATATTATAAAATGTTATTTAATCTTAATATAAAATCTCCTGATGGTAATGTAACCACACATTCACTTACTGGTGATGAATATTCTAACGCTTCAGATAAAATAGAAAAGGTTGTATTTCCTCTTATAGAAAAACAATATGGTCTTGGTGAGGATTTAGAACTAACAAATGTTCTTTTAAATCTGGCAGAAAAAACTGTTAATAAAGAAGTAAACTGGGTTCAAGTTGATGCCAATATAGGTTTTGGTAATGGTTTAAGCATTGAAGCTAGTGGTGCTGTTGAAGGTAAATTACCTGATGGTACGAAAGTACACGTTTTAGAGAAAGTTAAGAATGAAATCTTTTCAATATCAAGAATATCTTTTATAAGTCTTGAGAAACCCGGATTGCCTCCGCAGGTAATAAGGGTTGGTAGCGAAAAAGAAGAAGAAACTTATGAATTATTTGGCAAAGCATTTAAATTAATTGAAAAAGAAAAGGAATTAAACCAAGATCTTGAAGAAGTTAATCAAAATAAAGGTCTATTAAAGCGAATTATAGAAGATTTTAAGGCCGGTAAAGAACCTGAAGTACAGTAAACTATTTCTTCAATTGAATTTCATAATGAGTAGTTGTCATTTTTATCCTATAAAAAATTCAAATACTTCATTAATCCTTCTAAAATCTCCTCCACCGTATCATCGCCCAGAGTCAAATAAGGTCTGGCTGGAATTTTAACTTTTTTCTTCCGTCCTGCAGGGCCACCAAACTGATGAATGGCTGCATAAACTTTATTCGTTCCCACGATTGCATAATCATCCCCATATTCAGAAGTAATCGACTGAGCCAAACCTCCCTGTGATTTCTGCAATATCATTCCCGGCCATTTGCCTTCTTTCTTGCGTTGTTTCTTGGTAACCTCTGCTAAATCTTTCCATTTGGGCCTGCCTTGTTGAGCAAAGTTTTCTTCGAGAGAATCCATCATAATGCCGGCAATGTTTCTCATGACCGGTCTTAAATTCTGCGTTTTTTCTGAAAGCTTTTTGAGGGCTTTCAAAATATCTGCATTATCAACTTTTATCTCAATAGGATCAGTCATTTTTCCTGCCTTTGATGGAATAATTAGCAATTAACAACTCTTTAAAGGTCTTATTCTTCTGAGTTGTATTATTAATACCATTCTGACGCTCAACTTCAATCATTTCATGCCCTTTATAAAGCTCACGGACTTTAGGACTGTCATCATAGGAGAGAAGAAACCTGCCTGTGATATTTTTCAGTGTATCTCTAAGCCTCTTGTGGTCAAATCCTTCTGTACTTGTCACATTATATCCTGCTCCGAAGGTATAGGGTGGATCACAATAGAAGAATGCTTTATCGTGGTCGTAGCTGGTAATGAATTTTTCAAAATCCTGATTTTCTATAAGTACCTTATCGAGCCTTTTATGTATTGCTTCAATTCTTTTAGTAAGGTTAATATGGCTTTTAGTTGCTCCTCCGGTGGCTCTTTTGACCGTGCCGAAGTTAGTGCCTCTGCCACCAAAGGATCGAGAGATCAGAAACATAAACCTTGCAGCTTTTTGAATATCTGTGATACCAGGGTTCTGCATCGTCTGCAAAAATAGCTCTCTGCTTGAAAGCATAAAACTCAATTCTCTAATAAGCTCATCAGGGTGATATTTAACAACTCTAAACAGATTAACCAGCCTGCTATCAAGGTCATTATAAATCTCTAGATCCGCCCATTTGTCTTTG
>JBFMGH010000105.1:0-3669 GCA_040752795.1 Cyanobacteriota bacterium | reverse complement strand
CAGGCTGAGACATTAAATTCAGCAAAAGAAATATTACCAATTATTTTAGATCTAATACCTATAACATCTGTAGTAGATGTTGGATGTGGCTTTGGAGCCTGGTTATCAGTGTTTAAAGATTCAGGCATAGAAGATTATTTAGGCCTAGATGGTGATTATATTGATAAAAATAATCTATTAATAAGCCCTGACAACTTTATTAAACAGAACTTTAATTACGAATTTAATTTAAATAGACGTTTTGATTTGGCTATTTCTCTTGAAGTAGCAGAACATTTGCCTGCTGAAATTTCTAAACAATTTATTTCAAATTTAACAAAACATAGTAACATGGTTTTATTTTCAGCAGCCATACCAGACCAGGGAGGTTCTTATCATATTAATGAACAATGGTTAGAGTATTGGATTGCCATTTTTAAAGAATTTTCCTTCCTCCCCGTTGATTGTATCCGTAAAAAGATCTGGAATAACTCAAATGTTTCCTGGTGGTATAGACAAAATTTACTTTTATTTGTTTACAAAAAAGTTTTAAAAGACCATAAAAGACTATTAGATGAATATAATAATCAAGATAATGTTTATTCGATTGTACACCCTGAATTGTATATGTTTAAAACTAATGTAATTATACAATTATTAAAATTAATACAAGCCCAAAAAAATGGTTAATTTCATATTTAAATACTTTAGATCATTTATTTTTGGTATTAAAACGGGTGATCAAACAACATATAAATTATTCTTTCTTATATCTCTAATATAAAAGATTTCTATTTATTTATTCATTTATGCTTTTTTTACAATTTTAACAAATAAATAACTATATATGATATAAGAAAAACAATCATAATGGGTATAAAAATACCCGCAAACGGTAATTTCATCATTATACAGGGAAACGCTATACCACTAAAATATAAAAAACCAACTGTGCACCAAAAGGTTAAAGGTGTTTTATCTAGGTAAATAGTTACACCCCTTAGTGCTATTTTTTGTTGAAAGATACCAAACGTTGGATATACGAAAAAAAATGACACCATAAGAAGAAGAAGAATTTGCAATTTAACTACCCCGCTAAATAAATTAAGCTTGTTATTTAACCTTTAAATATTATACAGTACAAGAAAATTTTAATATCTATAGTTTTCAAGGATGAATTTTGTTTTGTTTACTGATAAATTTGCTCATTATTGTATGATTTTATTTATACTCAAAGTAAAATTAGTAGTTATCTACTTAAAACTATTGAATTAATTCAACATTACTATAAAGAACTTGCTAGCCAGTATGGCTTTTTAACCATTCTGATTGAATATTTAATTGTTGATAATTTATTAAAATAAGTCATAGAGAAGTTTTTACTAACATTACTTTTTATTTCCCTTTATTTATGATTAAATATTGAAGAAGTCTTCAATTAAACAGGATTTTTACAATGAAATTTGTTAAATTATTTTTAATTTCACTATTAATTATGACTATAGCATTTTATACAGGTAGAGAATTCTATTATAACTATACAATAAGTAAAAACGAAACACTCATACAAGAAAATCCAGACAATGTTCAAGCATATTCAGATATTGCCTGGTCAGCATTGTATAAATTTCCCAAAAATCCTGATCTGGCTATAAAAAATTTTAATAATGCTCTAAAAATTGATCCTGAAAAAGCTGATTTTTATTTTGGTTTGGGTTTAGCTTACCTTAATAAAAACCAAACTAATAGTGCCATTGAAAACTTTAACAAAGCTAAAGAAATTAACCCTGATTATTCAAAAAAAGTAAATAATATTTTGAAAACAATTAATAAAAAATAAGCAGTTTAAACTATTTAAAATATACTTGCTAAAGGTAATTTAATTATATTTTTTTACTTTCATTTAACAATTTCCATAAATTTTTTGATTTATTTATTGAGAAAATACCCTTATTAGATTCTGATAATAGTTGTTTTAATAATGCATTCTGTTCTTTTAGTTCATTTATAGTCATCTCTTTTATTTTAAGTTCTGCTTCTGCAAATGCAATATCTTTAAAAAGTTTTTTATTCTCTTCTTCTAATTTCACAGACTTTGATTTCATTTCAAAATATTCATTTTCCATTCTTTTAAACGCTTCTTCATCAGAACTTGATTTTGCTTCAGCTAGTTGTTTAAACGTTTCTATTAACTGATCAAAACTAGATTGTTCCATAGAAACCATTGAATATTGCTGACTTTCATTAATAATTTCTGCCTCCTGAATATTTTCTTTTGGCGCATCACGATTCGTAGTATCTTCGTCACGAAACTCATTGCGACCCGTTACTAATTCTAATAAATCGTCCTCACTCGTAGCGTGGCCTTTATATTCATTAATTTTTTTTGCGGCTTTTTGATCAATGATAATAACTCTTGTTTTTCTATTTTTAATAATTTCTGAACTCGTTGTTAATTCGTCACGAGTCACCCATCCCCTTATTGTTGTTTCGGGTATTTGAAATTTATATGAAAAGTCTTTGATTGTAAGCTGTTTGTTCATTCGTGACTTCCTTTGCTTTTCAAAACGAGGTCGTTACTAAGTCGTTATATCTAATTATGAGAAGATTCTTTACTCATTATGAATCCTATCACTTGACTTCAACATTTGCAAGTAGTAAATTTGCATGTTGTGAAACAAATAAATAGACCCCTACAGATGTAGAAGTCTATCGTTTAATAGTTTATTTGTTTGTTGTTTAAAGTGTAACTTCTTTTTGTAGGGGTTGTCAAGTGTTGTGGTTAAAAGAAGGGTTTTATTATGAACACTGTTTTAATGTGCAATAATTTTTTGCAATCATTTACTTATCAGCACATTCAGGGGGTTATGCTTTTAAACTTGAATCTATTATCTTCAAAATTGCCTTTATCTCACCAGGAATATAGATTAATGGGCATTTTAATAGGTTTGTGGAACAAGAATTTTCTTTTTGCTTTTCCTACTACTGATTATTTAGCTAAATATTGTAAAATGAGCAAGTCCACTATCAATTATTGCTTGCTTAGTCTTAAAAATAAAGGGTTGCTGGTTGTTTTAAAAACCAAGGGAAAACGGAATCGATATGGTTTTACCAATTGTCTATTTGAAGGGTTAAACAAAACTCATAAAAAACCAGGTCTTAGTTTCTCATGCAGTACAGGCCATGTTTAAACAAAAAGAAAGGAAACAAAACATCATTTATGATGTTTTGAATACAAAAAAGTACTTTTACGATAAAGGGTTATTGTGTTGTAATTGGGCATTCATTAGAGTCTTCTAAACTACAAATAGTAGATCCTTCGCTACATTGACATCCAAAAAGGTAATCAAATGAATCAAAATTAGAACTATTTTCTATATTTGGTACAAATGATGAAACATATTGCATAATTAGAATCCTTATTTTAAATAATAACTAAATTAATAAATATGTAGGGCTGTTATTATAATTAAATAACTAATAATCAAATTTGAAAATTCTCAAAAAGATGTAGATATCTACATCTTTTTGGGTATAAGAAGTTACTGTATCTCAGTAACTAGCAATTGAGAATGACTTTTTAATATTACTAGTTTAGTTTAAATTGTTATCACTAATGATTGAATCCCCTTTAGAAAATAAATTAATGTAATAATCATACCTTTGAATTCGAAGAAGCAACCAGTTTAA
>JBFMGH010000104.1:0-8975 GCA_040752795.1 Cyanobacteriota bacterium | reverse complement strand
ATATTTATATTTAAAAGAACATTATCCTAATCAAAGCCTAGAATCAGCTCACCAGGATTATTTACATACGTTTAGAGCTAAAAAATTCAATAATATTAATGATTATTGCTCAGTTGCGTAAAACCTGCATTAAAATTTTAAACTTCTATTTTCTTTCAACAACCTTAATAAGATGGAAACCAAATTGAGTTTCAACAGGGCCTACAATCTCATTTGGGGCTGCGCTGAAAGCAGCGTCTTCAAAGGGTTTGACCATTGCGCCTTTTTCGAAGAATCCAAGATCCCCGCCATTTTGGCCCGATGGACATGTCGAGAAATTTTTAGCAGCAACTTCAAACGGTATTTCGCCAGATTCTATGCCTTTTTTTATAAGGTTGGCTTTTTCAAGAGTAGGAACAAGTATGTGTTGTGCCCTGACACTGGTGAATTGTTGCTTGGCTGGTTGTGGTTGAATAATACTGGTTGGTTCTTTGCTGTATAAGGTTTGAACCATACCTGCTAATTCTGCAGCAGTAAAATTCTTTGGTAATAAAACCTCATTATTGCCAAAACTTATCGGAGCTCTATTGTTAGAAGATTTTTTTGGCGGTGTATTAGAAGGTTTGATAGCTGTAAATGCTAAGTTATTATTAATTATCGGGGTAAGCATAATTCACCTGTTTTCTAATCGTTGTTCTATTTTTGTAAGTCTGCTAAATATTTTCAATTGCCTTTTTAAACTAATTTATTTACAAAGAGTTTACAGACTATTTTTTGTTTTTCCACCATAGAAGCTGGTTTTTCTGATATTGACGATCTTTTGGCTTTTTAGCCACATAAATTTTATTTGTTGATAAATAATCTCTCTCTGCGTAATACATTGCGGCTGCTACAGTCATTGGAAGAGGTATAAATTCTTGAACCTGTTCAACCTTAATTTTTTTTTGTTTAAGGTATTTAGCAGTTTGGTCAATTTCTTTTTTTCCACAACCAGGAAAAGAAGATATCAGGTAAGGTACAATGTATTGTTTTTTATTTGCTTTGTTTGATAGTTCATAGAATTTATCAGAAAATTCTTCATAAATAGAACTAACAGGCTTTCTCATAAGCTTTAATATGCTGTTGTCAAAATGTTCCGGGGCTAATTTTAAGTGACCACCAACATGGTTTTTAACTAATTCAGATAAATATTCTTGATTAAGTACTGCAACATCATGTCTTATGCCTGAAGATATATTTATTTTTTTTATACCGTTAACTTTTCTGGCCTTTTTCATCAAAGAAATCAGAGGACCGGAAGATGTATTAAAATTAGAACATATTGAAGGATATAAACACGAAGGTTTTAAGCAATTTTTTTTTGCTTTGTTATCTTTACAACCAAGTTTGTATAAATTTGCTGAAGGTCCTCCAAGATCTGAAATGGTTCCTTTAAAGTCTTTATTAAATGCTAAATTTTTTACCTCATTGAGAATAGATTCTTGAGATCTGCTTTGTAAAAATTTCCCCTGGTGTAAACCTAATGAGCAGAAACTGCAACCTCCGGCGCAACCTCGCATAATAGTAATAGAATCTTTTATCATTTCATATGCAGGTATATTTTCACTATAAGAAAAATGAGGTTTCCTGATGAATTGCAGGTCATATATCTGATCAAGTTCTTCAGTTGAAAGGGGTAATGATGGTGGAAATGCTATTACAAATTGATTGTTATGTTCTTGTAACAAAGTTTTAGCATTATATGGGTTTAAATTTTCTTCAACTATTACAGTCATTAGAATCAGGCTATTTTTATTTTCTTTTAATTCAGAATATGAAGGAAGCATAACTGACTCTTTATAATGCTCCATTTTAAATGTTTTAGCACCTTTATAAATAACAGTGCCTCTTATATTATCAAGGTTTTGATTATTTTTTATTCTTGTTGCAATTTCCTCAAGAGCTTTTTCTGCCATGCCATAAACTAATATATCTGCTTTTGCATCTAAAATAATTGCTCTTCGTATTGAATCAGTCCAATAATCATAATGTGCCAGCCTTCTCATACTTGCTTCTATTCCACCTATAACTACAGGAACACCTGGCATCAACTCTTTAATCTTATTTGAATATACTATAGTAGCTCTATTTGGCCTTTTGCCATGTTTGTTTCCGGGTGTATAAGCATCATCGGATCTTATTTTTTTGTTTGCTGTATAATGTGCCAGCATTGAATCAATATTTCCTGCTGTAATGCCAGCAAAAAGTTTTGGTTTGCCCAGTTGTAAAAAATCCGTATCTGAATTCCAGTCAGGCTGAGCAATAATACCTACTTTATAATTTAAATTTTCAAGATATTTCCCTAATAATGCTGCGCCAAAAGAGGGATGATCAATATAGGCATCTCCAGTGATTAGTATTATATCACAATAATCCCAGCCTTTTTCCCTCATTTCTTTTTTATTGGTTGGTAAAAAACTTGTTTTCATTTAAATTCCAAAATACCAATCTCTAAAAAATAGATCTCATAACATAATGCGATCAAAGTATTTATTATAATTGTTATTGTTTTCAAGAATATCTATACTTTGATTGCAATTTCAAGTATTAGTTTAATTTTTGCATTAATTAATATATTGATCAATAAAACCTGTATACGGGCATTTTTTAAGAGACTTCTGCATAACTAATGTTTATAAAATATCAGGGAACAGTGGTTAACGAGGGGAGGACCTTTTAAACCCGACACTATTTCTCTGCTACCTTAGCTTTTTTGAGAATATATACACTTATGCACAAGTCTTTTTAATTGAATAATTTATAAATATACTATAATTTTCTCCTCAGGTGCATATTTGTGTAACTTTGATTTTAGTGAAAGGGTTAAATTAAAAAATACAGCAAACGCATTTATTTTAATGAGCCTCGATATTATAACAATTCTATTAACGATTTTGTTTTTATATAAATAGAGGCGTAAATTATTTTTTTGTTATGGATTTGGCAGTTTAAACTAAGGGATTTAATTTCTTGTCACAAAAACCGGTTAAAAATGTTGATAATTCTCAACCTGTTGTTTTTCAGCCTGTTAAAATTGGTGCTGGAAACAAAACTATACCGGAAGGGAATAAAGCTCAAAGAAATGTTTCTGATCTGGGTACTTCAGGTTGTGCTTTTTCCGGAATGTACCTGGGGAATGCTATGCAGGTTGCTGCTGATAAAACCAGAGTTAATATTGATCCCAATAAGATTAAAACTCCTGAGCCACAAAGAATAGTGGTTCTTGACAACTTTCAAAATAAAATGATCGACATTGACGGTGATAATATTGATGATTTATCTCACGGAGAGGTTGTTGAGAAATATATTTTAGCCAATAATCCATCAGCAGAAATAGTTAGAATGGAAATTAAAGCTGATGAACAAGGTAAATTTAGGGTAGAAGACTATACAAGGCAAATGAACGCTCTTGCAGATAGAATTGAAGCCGGGGAACATTTCGATGCAGTGAATATTTCTCTGGCCAGAGAAATAGATTTATCTAATAACAAAAAAATTACACCCGGTAATGTTAAAGATAATGAGGTAAATATCAGGCAAAATTATCTGGCATCAGGAGATAATGCACCTGAAATTGATCAAATGACTAGAGATTATATAAAAGCAACTGAAAGGGTAACTGCATTAGGCCCTAAAGTTTATATTGCAGCAGGCAATAAGTTTAATGATGGCTATAATATGTTTGGCCTTGCTCAAGGAACTACTCAGGTTGGTACCATTAGCACAGAAGGTGATACTATACTTGCTAGAAATTCAGATATCGAAAGATATGAGCAGGGCCAATATTATGTAGATCCTGTGTTCCAGTATGATAAACTTGGCAATGAAAGTATTGCTGGATATGACATTAATGAAGATGGTCATATTGATGTTAATCCTCAGGAATTAAGTTCTAAAGGCAAACTTGAAAACTATACTTCTTTAACTGGCTCATCATTTTCGACTCCTACAGCTGTTGGCAAAGATACTGACCCTATCAGAAAAATTTTAGGGCAGTAAAACTCTGTAACAGTTGTTAAAAGATTAATTGCTATATATTCTATTTGAAAAGGGATATATTAAAATAACCTGAAATCTTTTGTTAAAATTAAATTGCTATTTAAAAGTGGAGTTTTAATGAAAAAAAGAATTAATTTTTTATCCTTTGGCACTACAGGAGACGTTTTACCATTTATTTCGTTAGCTACAAAACTGAAAGAATTTGGTTATGAAGTTTGTATAACTGCCGGAACTAATTATGAAAAGTTAATTAAAGAAAATAATATTGAATATGCTCCTATTTCTGTAGATATAAATGAACTTATGAACTCTAAAGAAATTCAGTCATTATTATCTAAAAACCCTATAAAAAAGTATAAAAGCATTAAAGAAATAATAATACCCATTCTTAAACAAACCTTTACAGATAGTTTAGAAGCATCTAAAGGATCTAACCTGATTATTTTTCACCCTAAAGTAACAAGTGCCGTTTCTATAGCTGAAAAACTTAATATTAAATGTTTAATGGCATCACCAATACCTATTTATGCCCCTACAAGAGAGTTCCCATTTTTGTCTGTTAAAGCTAAAACGCTTGGGCCATTTAATAAATTAAGTCACTATTTCATAAATATAATGTCATCATTTTTTACTTCATATATCAATAACTGGAGAAAAGAAGCCCTTGATCTTCCTCCTC
This sequence comes from Cyanobacteriota bacterium, assembly GCA_040752795.1. GTDB lineage: Bacteria > Cyanobacteriota > Vampirovibrionia > JBFMGH01 > JBFMGH01 > JBFMGH01. The sequence goes on along the minus strand of JBFMGH010000104.1, from coordinate 4,279 downwards.
TCGGGTTATTTGATGACAGACTTTTATTGAGAGGTAAAAAGATACCTCTATTATTTGGTTATAGCTCTTATGTGTTGCCCAGGCCTTCTGACTGGAAAGAAAATATTCATGTTACCGGTTACTGGTTTGTAGATCAGCAGAAAAACTGGCAACCACCTGATGAACTGGAATCTTTTATAAACAACGGTTCTCCTCCTATTTATATTGGTTTTGGTAGTATGGTAGGAAAAGACCCTGAAAGATTAACGTCTGAGATTGTAAAAGCACTGAATACAACAAAATACAAATGTATTTTAACCACCGGATGGGGTGCATTAAAAAATATTGATGTTCCTGAGAATGTTTTTGTTACAGATTATGTCCCTCATGACTGGTTAATGCAGCATGTATCAGCAGTGGTTCATCATGGTGGAGCTGGCACAACTGCGGCAGGTTTAAGATATGGCAAGCCAACACTTATATGCCCCTTTATGGTTGACCAGACATTCTGGGGTAATGTTGTTTGTAAGCAGGGTCTTGGCCCTGAACCTATTTCGCAGGAAAAAATAACCTCGGAAAAATTTGCTAACGCCCTGAAGGTTTTGATTTCTGATAATACTCTTAAGCTTAATGCTCAAAAAACTGGTGAAAAAATTAGAAATGAAAATGGTACACAGGTTGCAGTAGAATTAATAAATAAGTTCATTGAATAACAAAAAACATTTTAAAAGGGTTCTAATATAAGTCAATCAATATATAAAATGTTATATTTCATTATTTCACTTGCGATTACAATGGCATTTTTTGCTTATTTATCATTAACAGAGAAATTTATAGGTTTACATATAACAATATTCTTATTTTCTAGCGCTATTACAATTATTTTATTTGTAGCATTAATTATAGACCTGTTAAAAAAACCTGGCTTTATTGAAGAGCCATTACCTAAAGTTTATAACCTGTTATCACTCTCTTATTTGGGTTTAAATGGAGAATTTGTAAGTCATTCAAACAAATTAAATCCTGTTTTAAAGAAAGTTGTGCTGTGTTTAAAAGGCGAAAATTGCATTAAATATGATGTAATAGCTTATGATAATCAGGGGGTGGTAAAAATCAACGGTGAAAAAGTCGTTTTAAAAAAAGAATATTCTTTTAATGAGAAGCTAAAAATATTTTATAAAAACGACACTCTCTTTATAGAAATAGTTGATCAGTATAAAATTATTCTTAATATTGCTAAAGACAAAAATTTTAAATGGATCAACATTCAAATTGATGTCTCGAATAAAGGTAGAGATATATCAAACAAAGAAATACCATCAGGTGCATTGTCTAAATCTTTAAATCCGGCAAATAATGATTATAAAGAGACTAATATTATGAAAGTGTTAGAACCTTATGAAACAAATTTATACTCATTTAATAATATTGAACTTGATATATATGGAAATATAGTAGAAGATGAAGCAAAATAATTGGAAAGTATATATATTAAAGTGCTCAGATGCAACTTTTTATTGCGGAGTAACTAATAAACCTATTAATGAAAGGGTTGAAGTTCACAACAATGGTAAGGGTGCTAAATATACCCGGGCACGGTTACCTGTTGAATTGCTTGCTGTCAGTAATGAAATGTCTAAAAGTGAAGCTTATAAACTTGAATATAAAATTAAGAAATTACCAAGAAATAGAAAAATAGAATATTTAAATCAATTTAATTAGTTTTTATCTCTACACAACAAAAACATTCATAGTTCTTCAGAACTAATTCTAAGTAATCTGGTAGCAATGATTAAAAAAAAAGATAATATTTAAATATGTAAGGTTCAGAGATAAGTCAATGTATAAATTTACAAAACAATTTTTCTTATTGTTTTTACTGGTAACAGTTATACCGGTGTTCTTGATGATTTTGTGGAATATTTACAGCACACATAATGTTTCTGAAACTCATCTTCAAGAAATTTTCAATAATCAAGCCATTCAAACAAATGTGGCTTTTATGCATTTTAAAAAAAGAAAACTAAATAACTATGAAAATCTTGTTCAAAGCCTTTCAGAATATAATTTAAACCTTGACAAATATAGAAAAATCTTTAACGAACACAGAACATATTGGATAAATGTTGAAAATTCAAATGTTGAAATTGTTGATGACTCTAAGAAAATTGAAAGTAATATTATATTGAATAAAACTATGATAGAACAGCCCATTTCTTTTTTTGAGGTTATATTCAATAAGGAAACAAAAAAATATGAGCTGGTAACTGTTATAATTCTTCCTCTGAAGACAAATAAACATGCCGGGTTGTTAGTTATGAATGCAATACCATTTGAAACACTTTTACCTGGAAACCCCCCTAAAATTTACAGGATTTATAAAGGAACTGAATATAAGAAATCTAATATTATTGCTAAAGGCTTTAAAATGGATTATTTCAAAGAAGACGAGCATAAAAATAAAGTATTTCCACCTCCACCACCTCCACCTGAAAACCTTGATATAAAAATTAAAGGTGATAAATTTACTCTAAAATCCCTTGATGATCAACCTGTTGCTACAGTAGAAATGGGTGTGCCTGATGTTAATAAGCCCTTTTGGTTTTTTCATCATCCAATGCAAAGGGATATATTTAAGAAAGTATATCTTCTTGGGTTTCTTGTGCCGGTTTTAGGAATTATTCTAAGCTTACTTGTTGGATTCTATTACAAAAAGCACTTTATTGATCCTGTAGATAACCTGTCTACAGTTTCTAAAGTTGTAGGCCTTGGGGACCTTAATGTAAGGGTAAATACTGATACAAACCAGAAAGAAATAAAAGAGACTTTGATTAACTTTAATAAAATGCTTGACAGCATTAAAGAAAAAGAACAACTTAAAGAAAGCTTTATCACTAACCTGACACATGATTTGAGGACACCATTATTAGCAGAACAAAGAACTTTTGATATAATGTTAGAGCAGCTAAAAGAAACATCTAATAGTAAACTGGAAGAAATTTTACAGGGATTACAGAATAATAATGAACATCTCTTAAATATGGTCAATCTTTTATTAGAAACATATCAATTTGAAGAAGGCAAATTAAACCTTGATATGTCATCAATTAATATAAAAGAACTGATGGAGCAATGTATTGTCCAGTTAAATTCTATTGCAAAAGGTAAAAACATTTTATTGCAATCAAATTTAAATGAAAAATTACCTTTAGTAATTGCTGATTATAATTATTTAAAAAGGATCTTTTTAAACCTGATAATAAATGCTATAGAAAATATTCCGAAAGGATCGGTGGTAGAAGTTTTTGCATCAGTTAATAATGAGCATTTAGAGATAAATATTAAAGATAATGGCCCCGGAATATCTGAAGATATTTCAAAACACTTGTTTGACAGATACTTTGCAGGTAAGAAAACCGAACGAAAAATTGGCTCCGGTCTCGGATTATATATTTGCAAAAAATTTATTGAAGCTCACGGTGGAAGCATTAGAGTTGACAGTGTTGAAGGTAAATATTCCAATTTTATTGTGAGCATTCCAATTGTTAAAGAGGAGAAAAATTCTTGAATCAAACTATCACAATACTTGTAGTTGAAGATCATGATCTAACAAGAAAAGGTGTTTTATACGGACTAAATAAAAATACAAAATTTGAAATTGTAGGTGAAGCTGAAGATGGTAAGGAAGCTATTGAGAAATTTAAGGAAACTAAACCATCTGTTGTGTTAATGGATATTGCTCTGCCTGTAATGAATGGTATTGATGCGACAAAAAAAATAAAAGAGCTTGAACCAGCTACAAAAGTAATAATGCTAACATCATACAATGACAAAGAAAAGGTTTTTGGGGCTTTTTCGGCTGGTGCCGATGCCTATTGTATGAAAGATATTAAATCTCCCACATTAAATAAAATTATTGAGGTTGTTTTTGAAGGTGGTGTATGGCTAGATCCTCACATTGCTGATCTTATAATTAAAATTTTACCCTATTTTGATAGACTGACTCCTTCAAAAAAAGATCTTCTTCCTGAATCAATTTCTATTGTTTTAACTAATCGGGAGAAAGAAATATTAAAACTAATTTCTAATGGGTTAAATAACAAAGATATTGCTGAAGAATTATCATTGTCTGTTTATACAGTCAAGAATCATGTTAGTAATATAATAAACAAACTTGCTGTTGATGATAGAACACAGGCTGCGATAATGGCATTGAAAAAAGGTTTAATTTAATTGAGTTTCTTCTATTGTAACTGGACAGAATATTTATACTAATACACGGAAGTAAACGATATATGGC
>JBFMGH010000103.1:0-3532 GCA_040752795.1 Cyanobacteriota bacterium | reverse complement strand
TTTGTTAGAAGAAATAAACTAATTAACTTTTTTTCAACAAGAAACTTTAAAGTAAGAGAATTGTTACATACTATTAATGCTTATAAAGCAAATTATGACAGCATTAAAACTGACTATCTAACAATAAAAAGATTATTATCAACACAACTTAAATGCAAGTTAACATTGCTTGAGCTATATAAAGAAATACAACTTATTGATACTAAACTATCATTTTCAGTATCTGGCTATGAAGATAATCTCTTTTATCAAGATCTCCAGGAATATATATCTAAATTATGTCAACTTATTCATTATTTCAGAGATTTTGAAACAGATGATAATATACTCAAAAAAGAAAATAGAAAAAACTGGACAGATTTAAAAGCAGATTTAATTCTATCCTCAAAAGAAAATCTTATAAAAGTTCTTTCTCTACTGGAATTAATAGAACATCCTTCACAATTATTTTATCAAAAGCAGATTGATATTTCCGATATAATTCTTTTAAAGAATAATATTGAACTAATTATTAGTATGTTCTATGCTATTTATAAAGATAAAGACATATTAAACGTATTAAATAGCTGGAAAGAAAATAAATATCCAGATATAAATTTTGTTAAGTCTTTATGTGAAGGTAAATCTTATTTAGAAAACCTTAACAACAATAAATGGAATATTTTTGAAGGAATGGATCTTTCTATATCTGAATCATTAAAAGAAAATTTAAACCTTTATTCAAAATATAAAACAATTTTTAAATATTTAATACCTTCCTGGTGGAAAGCTAAATCAAGAATAAACGGTATATTAAATACTTATAATTTTGAAATTTGCAATGAAAACCTTCAAAAAATCATTAATAAAACTGATTTAACATTGCAATATAACAAACTTAATAGATTAATTAATCAGGATTTAGCCTTTATAAAACCCTGCAAGAATAATACCCCGCAAGAAATTCTCAGACTGCTTGATATATCAATAAAATATTTTGATAGCTTTAAGTTATTTAATAATTCTTGCTTAAACAATATCTTGAATAATACTGAAAAAATTTATAACCCTGAAACATATAAAGATTTTACTGAGTTATTACAAGCAATACAGAATTATAATGCTACGCATGATCAAATATTATCCATGATTAATTCTCTACATTCATTATTTACAGATAAATTCATAAATTTGATAATTGAAAATATCAATAATATAGAACCTTCAAAAATTCTCATTAACAATATTTTATCTGGTATTGATAAATTTGAAGATATTAAAAACTTTGACAACCTTTATAATTCTTTAAATGAAACTCAATTACATCTACTAAAAAGCCTGGTAAGCAATTTTGACTTACAAAGCGATGGAATTGAAGAGCAATGGCAAAAATCTATAAAAAATAGTTTTCTAATTTGCTGGTTAAATAATGAAGAAATTAAGCATCCACAACTTAAAGATTATAATTATCAGGAACTACAAGAACTTGGATCAGAATTTACTCAGAAAAATTTTGAAGAAATTCTGACAAAAATTAATGAAATACTTAATTTTCTGACTCAAATATATAATCTAATCGACAAAATCTCTTATGCCTTTGAAGATAGCTTTATTATTGAATTTAAAGAGCTACTTGTTGACAATAAAAAACTTAACGTGTTTATCGAAAAATTTGCTAATTGCTTTGCAGACTTTGATGATTTAATTAAGATGGACAATATAGAATCGGAAATTAATAATTTACATAGTTTATTATTAGACCAGCTTAAAAATCTCTGGCCAATAAGTACTAATAATCTTGACCAAAAATGGGAATCATCAATTAGAAAAAGCTTCTATGAGAAATGGATAAGTGAAATAGAATCAAAACATCCTGAATTAATCTCAGTAACAGATAATTCAAATAATGAACTGGTTGAAGCACTTAAAATTGATTATTATAAGAAACTAAAGGCCAATAAAGAAAACATTCATAACAAAATCAAAGAACAATTAAAAAAACTCCCTGAAACAGACAAAGTTAGAGGTGCAGTGAAGCTTAAAGATTTAGAATATCAGGTTAATAAAAAGAGGCGGCTCTGGTCATTAAGACAACTAATGAAAGAATATAGCAACACTCATATTCTTGAGATGCTGCCTTGCTGGTTAATGTCACCAGATGCTGTATCCAGCGTAATGCCATTCTTAGAAGGTTTGTTTGATGTTGTTATATTCGATGAAGCATCTCAATGTACACCAGAATATGCTTTGCCCTCTGTCATAAGAGCAAAACAGATTATTGTAGCTGGAGACGAAAAACAGCTTCCACCATTAAATATATTCCATACTTCACTTGATGAAGATTTTGAAGATGAGATTTCTACTGAAGCCCAAAGTTTACTGTGTTTAGCAAAAGCTATTTATCCGGTTTACCTTTTAAGCTGGCATTATAGATCAGATTTTGAAGAATTAATTAATTTTTCAAATCACGCTTTTTACAACGGTAAAATTCAGATTGCACCTAATGTTAAGACAGATATTTCACAGGCTGTTATAGAATGGAAAAATGTCAAAGATGGTTTATGGACAAAAAATTGCAATAAAAAAGAAGCTTTTGAAATAGTAGAATATCTTAAAACACTTATTATTAATAATCCTGAACATTTAACAATTGGTATTGTTACTTTTAACGCAACTCAACAAAACTTGATTCTAGATTTAATTGAAAAAAAAGAATCTGAAGATGAAAATTTTGCTAAAGCTTTAGCAAGTATAAAAATACAGGATCTTGATAACCAGTTATTTGTTAAAAACATTGAAAACGTTCAAGGCGATGAAAGAGATATAATTATTTTTTCAATTGGTTATTCTAAAAACTATCAGGGACAGGTTATAGCTAACTTTGGTCTTCTAAATAGATCCGGAGGAGAAAACAGATTAAATGTAGCAATATCAAGAGCCAGAAAAAAAGTTGTAGTATTCTGTTCTGTTGACCCTGATATATTCGATGTAAGTAAATCTAAAAATGAAGGACCCAGACTATTTAAACAATACCTGCATTATGCAAAATCTGTTTCTAATGCAAATAAAACTATAATAAAATCTATTCTGAATGAGATTAACCCTGAATTTGAAATAGCTTTAACTGAATTAAAGAATGAATACAACGCCAAATTTCAACAAGAAGTATATGAAAAATTAACTCAAAAAGGTTATAAGGTAGAATTGAATGTCGGTTGCTCAGATTATAAAATTGATCTGGCTGTTTATTCACAAAAAAACCCAGGAGAATTTATACTTGGAATTGAATGCGATGGCCCTAATTACTATAAAGCTGCTTCCGCAAGATCCAGACATATTACGAGAAAAGAATTTCTCAAAAACAAGGGGTGGAATATTAAACAAATCTGGAGTAGAAACTGGTGGTTAAACTCTGATAAAGAGTTAAATTACATTATTGAAATTATTAATAATTCATAAACATATACTTAACAATTAATTGTATTGTTTGCTTAAATTAAACATTTCATAGTATGACAATTATTAATCAATATTTAAATCTCTTTTATCAATA
>JBFMGH010000102.1:0-6083 GCA_040752795.1 Cyanobacteriota bacterium | reverse complement strand
TGATTATATTAGAAACTTAAATGATTTAAAAACTATTAATGTAAATCAAAATATTAATTTGAATAATATAAATCTAATTATCTCAATACCGCTTGAAAAATTTCAAATAAAATCAACCAATAAGAATAAATACACTAGCTTAAAGAAATACGAACAGGTATTAAATTTTAAAATAATCGAACATATGCTTAATTATCTAACAAATAATTATAGTGAATCTCTAAATTGATAACTATTTATTTAAATTATCATTATTACCAGGCTTATAAACTATAGAAAAGAAATTATAATTACTTAATATAATGCTAATCAATATATTTTATTCAAAGTTTTAAAATATAACTGCATAAATGGGTAATTTTGTAAACAATAAAACCTTTTATATTGCTTGCAAAATTATAAGATGTTAGTATTCACTTAGTCATCTATTAAACTTCTGGAACAGAAGATGAATAAAAAAAATAAACCTGCTAAGGATCGTATTATCTTATCATTGGATGTAGATGATATACAATCTGCTGAAAAACTTGTTAAAAAATTAAAGAACTATGTTAGCACTTTTAAAGTTGGAATAAATCTTTTTACAGCTGAAGGGCCAAAGATTTTTGATATTATTCATAATGAAGGTGCAAAGGTATATTATGATTCGAAGTATCATGATCTACCTCATACAATTGCTAAAGCAGCAGAAGTACTCGTTAAGCAAAAAGTCGATTTTTTTAGCCTGCATATTATAGGTGGATCAACTATGATTGAAGCTTGTGTTGAAGCTACTAATAATATTGTGAAAGATACAGAACAAAATAAACCAATCATTTTTGGTATTACTATTTTAACCAGCATAGGTCAAAAAACGCTTAAAAAAGAGTTGGGAGTGCCTGGAACAACTCAAGATCACTGCTTGAGACTTGCTAAAATAGCTAAAAAATCTGGTTTGGATGGTATAGTTGTAGGTGGATGTGATCTAAAGTTTATCAGTAATGAAGTTGACAAAAATTTAATTATATTAACTACTGCAATAAGACCGGCATGGGCTACATTAAATGATCAAAAAAGAGTCTTAACACCTAAAGAGGCTATTGAAGCCGGCTCAGATTACTTGCTGATTGGCAGGCCTGTTACACAAGCTGAAGACCCTGTTTCAGCTATTATGTTAATTATTGATGAAGTTGAAGAAGCAATTGAGGGGAATATATAAGTGGAAACTATTACTATTAAAAAACAATATGTTACTATTAAAGGACAATCTACTACCGCTAAAGCAATATTGCAATTCATGGTTGATAATCTGGCAGATGAAGTTAAATTAACAGTTTTTAGACAAGAAAATCCTTCAAATATTAAAGTTCCTGCACAGCTTAATACGTATTTAGGCCATAAATTATTAGGTACTTATGATAATGATGCCAAAACTTTTGAGGCATTTAGCATTGAAGAAGAAGATATTTCTGAAATAATGACTCATAAAAGTGATGTTCAATGGAAAAATCCTTATTCTCATTAACATTTCTATGCTAAAGTAATATATTTATTTTGTTTAATAATAAAAAATATAAAATAATTATTTAATATTTTTAAAGTTATTTTTAACATTGACGATAACTAGAATAGGTCAATGATTTGTACTTATAAATTAATTTGTTCCATCTTTAATTAACCTGAATACGGCACTAAATTTAATGAAAAAGGCTAGCATTTTTATTTATTATGTATTGGCAACATTACTATTATGTTGTAATTGTGCCCTGTGTCAGCAAATTGTTACAGATGGAAATACAAAGACTACTTTAAATATAAATAACAATACTACTGATGTTACAACAACAACATTAAAAGGTGATAATGCTTATAATTCATTCATTAAATTTAATGTAAACCAGGGGAATACCGTTAATGTCCACGTACCATCACAATCAAAAAATTTAATTAATTTAGTACATTCAGAAAAAACCGTTATTGATGGAACATTGAACTCTATTAAAAATAACCAGGTAGGAGGGAATGTTTTTCTTGTTAATCCTCATGGTATTACAATTGGCACTCAGGGAAAAGTAAATGTTGGTAGCTTAACAGCAGTTACCCCAACAAAAGAATACATGAATTCTTTTTTTGATTCACCTGAAAACCCTTCTGAATCTGCAACAAGTGAATTAATAAACGGCAAGGTGCCTGTCAACTCTGATGCAACAATTACTATTGATGGACAAATTAACGCTATAGAAAGTGTTAAACTTGATACTGGATCACTTCAGGGAACTGGAGAAATTAATGCTGGCCCTGCAGCAAGAGATAATATCATTCAAACTAATGATATTGTTAATACTGGTGAATTGCCTAATACTTCTGACCTGGCTATTTTTGAAGGCAATATAGTAATTCAGGCGGAGCAAAACATTGAAGTTGCTGGTAAAATTTCTTCCCGTGGATCTGATAATATTAATGGTGGAAGGATTTCTATAACATCTAATAATGATATCTCCGTTATTTCTGATGCAAATATTTCTTCAAAAGGTTCAGGTAAAAACTCAAATGCAGGTGATATCTATATTTTTGCTGATAACAATGCTCTCATTAAAGATAATGCAATAGTAGATGCACGTGGCGGTGAAATTTCTGGAAATGGAGGGTTTATTGAATTTAGTGCCGGTAATAGTGTTGAAATTACTGGAGGAGAATTTAAAGCAGGATCTGTTAACGGAACACCAGGAGAAGTTCTTGTAGATCCATTAAATATTAGTATTGGACAGGCTCTTTCTGATGGTGTTGATATGTCATTTGTTGCGGCGGATGCAATTATTGTAAATCCTAATGCTATTGTTTCAACAAGAAATTTATTAACTTCAGCCACAGGCGAAAATGTATCTGGCGAAGATCATGCAGCTGGTATATCTCAAGGCAATTCTGGTAATATTATCTTTAATGCACCAGGCTTTCAAATGAAGAATGATTCTCAAATCTACACCTTTGCCAACAATGGCTACAATAGTGGCAATATTACAATTATTACAAATAGTATTGATTTAACTAACGTTGGGGTTTTTATTGATACATCAGGTGGAGATTTTACTCTAACACGTAAAACACTTGGTGATCTTTATGTTTCAAATGGAGCAAAAGGAGATGGAAGACTAAGGATTTATACAAGTGAGCTTGCAAAAATTTCAAGTGAAAACTTATACCTTGGAGACCCAGTTCCTGCAAGTAATCTTGTTAATGATCTTTATATTTATAGCAGTGTTAACATACCAAACAATTTAATTATGACAAGTAAATATAATGCTAGCCCACAAGATTGGGTAACTTTAACAGTAGGTGGTGATTTTAAAATTACTGCTGGTTACACATCAGATTCATATTATGATGTATACATAGGTGATGACACAACTGTTAATGTTGGTGGAAATTTCTGGCTTGAAGCACCATATGTTGTTTTTGATAGTCGTTCTGTTTCAACGGCTGATAACTTTGATATACTTGCTTCAACAAGGCTTATAAATTTTGATGATTCTAAAATTACAGCATTAAATGATATAAGAATTATACCAAGTGATATTGATTTTGATACAGTTGCTGCTAATACTTTTGTAAAATCAACAAATGGAAATATTATTATTAGTAAACCTCAATCAGGGAATTTTTATCTGGGTGATCAGGGTATCTTAAATCCTAATGAAATTCAAAATTTTGAAGCAGTTAATCTTATTTTTGGCAATCATGTAAGTACAAACAATAATACTAACAATTTATATTTAAGCAAAGATGTTGTTTTAACAGGTAACACTAACCTTATTATTAATGTTAATAATAATATAATTGGAAGTAATTCAAGCATTTCAACTGCTGGTAATATTACCCTGACAGCTACCAATGGGAAGATAGGTACACCAACTCATTATTTTAACATTAATGAAGGTGTAACCTCTTCTTTAAATGCAACTGCTGCTGGAGAAATATATCTCAAAGAAATTGATGGAGATATGAGAATTGATATTATTCAAAGTACTTCAAATTCTGATGTTTATCTTTCATCGGTTAATGGAAATATTATTGATGCTACAGCGACAGCTCAGGATAATATTATTGCTGGAAACCTTTTTATTAAAGATATTCAATATGCTAAAAATTACTATTATGTTGGTATTGTTGCAAATGGCAATTCAACAGAAAACCGTGATGGTTCAATGAATTATTTTCTGGATTTATTGAAAGCAAATGGTGAAAATTGGGATAAGGCTTTTGATGACAACATTATTATTCTTGATAATAGTCAGATGGATCTGTATGAAAGAGATGTGTTGGGCATATTAGAAAATATTGCTAATAGAATGGGTAATAACGATGTATTTATGATCAATTATCATGGACATGGTGGAGATGGTGCAGATAGAACACCTATTGACGAAAATAATGGCAGAGCACTTACAACCAATGAAGAATATCTTGCATTATATGTAAGACCCGGTCAACCTTATGATTATGTATATGCAATTTATGATGACGAACTGGCGTTATCTTTAAAAGATTCTAGTGGCACTGTTGTTTTAGTATCAAGTAATTGCCAGGGCGGTATGTTCGAAGGGGAGAATGATTTAGATACAATAGCAAATGCTAATGGATTTAAATACTTTGGTATACTTGGTGCTAAAGAAGGAGAAGATGGCTGGAGGTCGAATTTTACTGGTTCTGATGCTCATGTTTATAGCATGTCACATATTTATCAAAACTTAATTCGTACCATTGACCCTGGTGTTAACCCTAATTTCTGGACTAATTATGAAACATCTACCTTGCCATCTCAGGGTGAATGGATAACATTATCTCAAGCCTTTAATGCTGATGGGAATGTATACCTTGATGAATGGTTTACTGAAACAAAAGGTGGTCGTAGTGAATATTGGGTATGGTCTGCTAGCTCTCCTCCTACAATTCATGAAGAATTTACAAGTTTTACTAATATGACAGCTGGCGAACTTAGTGCCGAACCCATTATTGATGAATTTTGGAATCATAATATTATTACAAATACTATTCCAGGTATTGGAACGCCAGCGGATTCTTTAACCGTTAATCTAACTCAGAACTTCGAAGGATTAACTACTAATTTAACCAATTTATCAGGTAATATATCTGGAGATCTAAATTTAACTTCATCATCAACAGCAACTATTAATGGGTCTTTTGCAGGACAAATTAATATTCAAGCTAATGGCAATATAGATATTACCCAAAATTCAGGTAATTTAACACTTTCAAATATTTTATCAACAACTGGAAATGTTAATGTTTTAAATTCCGCCGGGCATACTTATATAGATTTAATTTCGGCATCAAATGTATTGATTGATAATCAGGGTGCAGCAGGGGTTTCAAACATTGTAATTAATCCTGGCGGGGTTATTACAGCAACTTCTGCAGGCAATACTATTATTTTAAATTCTGCTAATAGTAATTTTATTAATAACGCTGGAGCTACGGCACTCTCTTCACCAGCAGGAAGATGGATAATATACTCTGAGCATCCTGATAACACAACTGAAGGTGGGCTTATTTTTAATAAGTTATATGGTAAAAATTATATTGCTAATCCACCAGGTACTATTCCTGCTGGAAATTTCATATTGTATAGTATTACACCTACAATTATAATAACTGCTGATAACAAAAGCAGATTATATGGTAATGTTAATCCTTCTTTAACATACACTATTACTGGATTAATTGGTGGTGACACCGAAGCCACTGCACTTAGCGGAATACCAGATATTTCTACTGTTGCAACAAATTTAAGTGATGCTGGAAATTATATTATTAATTCTTCTGTTGGTACGCTTATTTCTAACTATGGATATTTGTTAAGCTTTGCCAATGGTACACTTACTATAAATAAAGCCCCACTAACTGTTGATATAGATGACAAGACCAGATTTTACGCAGATGCCAACCCACTGTTTACAGCCATCTATACTGGCTTCAAACTGGGTCAGGATGAAACAGTATTAACAGGAAGTATTTCAACAGCTGCCACAAATGCCAGTAATGCAGGCAATTATGCTATTACCTCAAATTATACAGCTTCTAATTAT
>JBFMGH010000101.1:0-31405 GCA_040752795.1 Cyanobacteriota bacterium | reverse complement strand
CATTTAATGTACAATTATTTTTCCTGTTTATAGTGGTTGGTTTTTTTTGCCTGCCACCCACCCAAAAACACCCTATAATAATTTAAAACCATATATCGTTTACTTCCGTGGATTGGTATAAATGTAAAAAATTAACGAAGTAACCTGATTAAACCCTGAGACAATTTCAGGATGTTGAAAAGTTGTTTATTAGGTGCAAATTTATATAAGTTTTAGGTTAAATGATTTAAATAAATTTTTAACAATTAAGGATTACTTGAAATTTATAATTCTTTTATCTTCGGTTTTATCTGAAATACTACCGGTTGTGTATAAATTCAAATATTTATCAAGACTACCGCTTTCTTTCCAACCATAATCATCTTTTCTAACACCATTAATAGATATCTTGTTGAATTCTGGCTTGTTGTTATAATAAGAATAGATTGCTTTTTTAAGTGCAATTGCATATTTTCTTTTATTTCTGGCAACATCTCCAGGTTGATATTCGGCGACAAAGCCAGTTGAGCCATCAGCAATAGTGTCTTTTAGCCCTCCAGTTGATGTAACAACGGGCACATTGCCTTTTGACATAGCTTGAAGCTGAGTTAGCCCACAAGGTTCAAATTTACTTGGCACCATAAACATATCACCGGCGGTCATGACAGTATGTGTTAATGGTAAAGGACTAAAAGTGTTATAGTATACTACTCTTTCAGAAAGGTGTTTTGGCAGTTTTTCTTTGAGTTTAAGTATTAGCTTGCTATCTTCTCCTGTGCCACCTAAAACAAATACAGGTAGAGGTTGTTTATTGTCAACAGGGTGCATAAGAGTATTGTATATAGCAGAAACCATTAAGTTAACACCTTTTTGGTCAGACATTCTGCCTATGCAGGTTACAAGAGGTGTTTTTTCAATATCACTATCTTTTAAGAAAGAAAGTCTATTGGCATCAGTAGATTCCAGGTCTAATCTTTCTTTTATAGCACCTGATTGAATTAACTTAATAAATGCTATTTTGTTTTTTAATCGTGTTTTTAATATTTCCTTATCAGACATTTTGCGGTTATAAAGTTTTAATTCAGGGAAATATTTTTCAGTTATTTGACTGGCTACAGTACCATCAGGAATAATGCTGCACTCATCAATACCATTTAAAATTCCTGATAAGCTACCAGCCTTTTGTCTGGCTTCCAGAAGTTTTACAAAATCATAACCAAAGAATTCATTATGAGCTATTTCATTAGCATAATTAGGTGATACGGTAACTACAGCATCACTTAATGAAACCCCATGCATCCCAGCATTATAAGCGTCTCGAATAATTAAAGCTTTAGGTGTATCTTTCATATATGGTGCATAAGAGGCTTTAAAAATACTGTCAGTGTAGTCTTCATATAATAAGTTTAATATATTTGATCCTGGATAGTCCCAGCCCTGATATTGAAGGTTGTGAACAGTGTATACAATAGGGATATGACCCATTTTTTCGGCTGTTTTGGTTGATACACCATCGTTGTTAGCTGCTTTAGCAGGCATTAAAAATCTCATCTGAGCTGCCAAAGGGCCAGCATGCCAGTCATTAGCATTGATAACATTTGGTGCTTCATCAGGTTTCTTATCAAGCAATTCTTTTATATAATATGCTGTTGCTTTAGAGAAAAAAGCATATCTTTCTGCTTCTTCAACACCGCTTTCATTTTTAACATATGGAGTTACTTTACTACCATCGTTAGGTAAACCGCCAAAGTATTTTTCATTTGCAAGGAATCTGTACTCAGTACCATGTAATGAACCTTTAAAGACTTTAACGGTTGTAGTTTCATTATTAGAAACCGGTACGTTAAATGTGATACCAGTATCAACTAGGTTAATTCTATGTTTTCTTAATTTACTATAGTAGGTATAGTTTCCGTCTTCTTTTTTTTCAATATTAACAAGATCACCACTTTTATATAATGGTGTTATGATTGACATTTTATGTCCGTTTTTATTGTATTGCTTGTTAAAAGCTTCAGGCAAATCTACAGCTACATCACCAAGACCACCTGTTTGCATAAATGTATTTGTTTCTGCTGTTACCATCCAGGCATTAGCTTTATCAATATTCCAATTAGGTTTGTTTTCAATTCTTTTACTGGCTTCAGCTCTTATTAAATTAATCAGGCCTCTGGGTATTTTTTTATCTGTACGTAGTGTTAAATTGTATTCAGGGTAATAGCCAGGTTTATAATTTTTGTTTTTATCTGTACCAAATGAAATATTATTGTTTACTGCAAGGTAATTTAAACTATCAAGAGTTATCTGTTTATCTTGTGCGACTCTTGTAAAAGTTGTGAGTGGTTTTTTTAATTCATATTCAGGTTTAACTGAATATTTTGTGAGTGATACTCCCGAAAATAGCATATTTACATCTAGACCTCTATAATAACTACTTTAGTAAGTATTCTGAAATTGTTAAGTTGACACATAGGGCTTAAATTATTTACAAATCTTTTCTAATTGAGTAATTTTGATTGGTATGTTAAATAACCGGGTTTTTTTCAGAAATTTATTACTGAAATATTTGTTCTTAATTACAATAATTGTTTATAAAAATCGCAAAATCATTTAGTATCTTTGTTATTCATGAATTGTTATATATTATCTTGAATTTATTATTACATCTTAAAATATAATTTATAAAATCAAAAAGCCCTGATTGTCTATAATCAAGGCTTTCTGTGAACATTTAGCTAATTTTTATTAATCGTTATATAAAACAGTTTTATTTCTTCCAGAATTTTTAGCTCTATACAGTGCTTTATCAGCCATACAAATAACCTGCTCAAGTGTTACATCCATGTCAGGAGTTTTTATAACCACGCCAATGCTGACAGTAGGTGAAATATTTACCCTATCAATTTCTACAGTCATATTAGAAATATTTTTTCTAACTTTTTCTGCAGCTATGTAAGCGTTCTTGTGACCTATTTCAGGGAAAAGTAATATAAATTCTTCTCCTCCGTACCTACATACAAGATCAGATTCTCTTGTTGATGTAACTAATTTACTTGCAATCGCTTTTAAAACCTTATCACCTGCGATGTGTCCATAAGTATCATTGATACTTTTAAAGTTATCAACGTCTAACATTAGAACAGCTGCATTATGTTTGTATCTTTTAGACCTTCTCATTTCTTTCGATGCTTCATGATTAAAAAAACGTCTGGTTTTAAGCTCTGTTAGATGATCAGTATTAACACATTTTTCAAGTCTTTCACTTAAGAAGGTCAATTTTTTATGAGTATTAATAATGTTTTCAGCTGACTGAATCTTTGCTATAACGTCAACAAAATTAAATGGTTTAGAAATGCACTCATTAGCACCTGTATTAAAGGAATTAACAATATCTTCAACCCTGTCTTTTGCTGTTAACATAATAAAGTAAATATTTTTAAACTTATTTTTAACTATAGAGCAGAAATCAACACCATTGATTACTGGCAGGTTAATATCTGAAATTATTATGTCAATATAGTTATTATTAAGGCCTGCAAGTGCTTGAGTAGCATTTTCTACTGCAATAACTTCAGAACCTTTGCGTTGTAGAATATTAGTTAACATGTCTCTCACGTCTTTATTAGGTTCAACGATCATGACCTTTGTTACAGTGCTTTCTAATGGAAATTTGAAGGGGTCGTGCATTTCAACTTTCTGCTTTAAACCTTGATGACTATTTGAGCCATCTTTTAATTTTTTAAAGATGTTAAACATATCTCTGCTATGTTCCTTTTAGCGCTCTACCTAATAGCCTAAGCAATAATGTGCCCATTGGAAAAATACATTATTGTAGGGAAAAACTAATATCTGATGCTGTAGAATTGTATATTATGTTACATATAAACCACCTCTCTCCGATAAATTGTTATCTGAACTTGGAGTAATAAAGTAACTAACTTGTGCTGCTAACCCTATAAAAAATTTTTTTATATAACGATTGCCTATAGACCCCTATTGTTAAATAAACAATCATTAGTAATATACTAAAATACCCTCAATGACTTACTTTTGAGGAGAAATAAATATCTTTACAATTGTTAAATTACGAACAATTTATTACAAAAATTTCCAGCAAAACGAAAATTTATATATTACTTTTCTTACTGTATTATAAAAAATAAAAATCTCCTGTGTGGCCCGTGGGATTTACCCACAACCTCCCTTTGGCAGACTAAAGCCAGTGGCCCGCACAAAGGCGGGCCTTCTCCACGGTCTCCTCCGTCTTATTCTGTATATACGGAAAGGAGTTAGTGTGCAAGTTATCCCCGTTACCCACACAGAGTGGTTCTGGTTGAAAAAGATAGAACCTTAATAGTTCCACCCAAATCTTTGTTATAAATGGCATATTAAAGCAAAAAAATCTTCCTAAGGATAGCGATGACAAGTGCTACCTCCTCCGAGTTATTTTGTTTTTATTATGTGAACGGTATTATAATAATAGCAGTATTACCTTAAGTATTTCATCAAGCATATTAGCGAAGCTAGGAACTATATTTTATCTCACCCCGGGCTAATTCAACTGGGTGATAAGGGTGAACTTTCTTTTAAAACAAGCTATTGTAGAGTCTTTATATTCAATTGTTACATTTTCAAAATACTGTTAAAATATTCTTAATAATTAATTTAATTGATAAATGCCTTTATATAATCCTGAAATACAGGTAATAGAAATAAAATTAGTATAAATAAACATATTTAAATATTTGTATTGGGGGTTATGGCAGCTTAATACATATATATTCATTCAGGGGCTATTTATAAGTAATATCAAGTGGCACTATAAGGTTTGGGGCAATATTGATTAGGTGGTGTACCTATTAAATTAATACAATCTTTCACAGATTTAGGGTTACCTACTAGTGTCAGGCTGTCGTTAACTTTTATAACAGTGTTACCATGTGGAATAATATGTTCATTTCCTCTTCTTATTTGAACTACCAGAGTATTACCGGGGAATGATATATCCATAAGGGTTTTATTGTCATAATCTGAATTTGTAACCCACATATCAGCTATCATAATCTCATCATCCTGACGTGACAGAATAGCATAACCTTCAGGGGTAATGATTTTGTTGACAAAGTTTTCTGCTGCAGAACTAACTTTATTTATAGTTTCTATTTTCTGCTCTTCGAAAAGCTCAAAATTATTAGGGTCATTTATTATAGACATTAGATTATTAATTCCATACTCGTTTTTAGCATTTAAGCAAAATCTCAGATTTAATTTGTCATCTTCAGTGGTTGATATTAGAGTATTAACAATAGATGTATCGATGAATAAAAGTGCATCTTCGATATTATTTATAGTGCTAACTACTGCTAAACCGTTATTTTTAGCTTCGTTAAATTCGTTTTTGTTTAAAGCAATTATTATAATATTTTGATTTTGTTCAAGAAGTCTTTTAGCAATTAAAATACCCAGAATGTTAGCTCCTATAATAACAATATTACTGCCACTACTTTGAGATTCTGTTTTGAAAACCTTATTAAATATAATAGGAGATATAATGCATGTAACAACAGCCATAATGATAATAGCAGTATTAGATGATTCAGTAATGAAACCTGCTTTAACTCCAATAGTGGCAGCTGCAATAGGAAGACTTAAGTTTGAAGTTAATAATATACCTGAACTTAATGAATTTCTCAGATTAAAATTAGCTTTAAATAAAAAAGAAGGTAGAATTTTTACAATAAAAGCTGCCAGAGTTAATACTATTATTAAATTCCAGATAGTACTGGAAGCAGAAAAAACTCTTAGATCAAGGTCGATGCCGACAGATATAAAGAAAATCGGTATAAAAAAACCATAGCCAATAGCATCTAATTTCATTTCCAGTTCAGATGTTTTAGCTTTGCCAAGTATTAAAGTAGCCAGTATGCCAGCAATAAAAGCACCAAGAATTATTTCAAGGCTTAATAATTGTGATAAAAATATAAATATTATCATCAGAGCTATTGATCCTCTGACTTTTATCTGGGTAGTTGCATGTGATAATTTATTCAGAACGGGTTTTAATAGATTAAGAATAGTTAAAACTTTCTCAAATACGTTAGATAAATATAATTTATAAATAATAAGTCCGAACAAGCCTACCAGTAATATTACTATGAAGGTTGTACTTCCTATTCCGTGGGTATATATAGCAACAAAAACTGTTATAAGTATCATGCTGATGAAATCTGCTACAAGCGCACAAATAAGAATAGTTTGCCCCAGAAAAGTTTTAAGCAGCTCTTTTTCTTTTAATATTGGAACAACAATACCAACAGATACTGTAGCGAGTATTAAACCCATAAATAGCCAATTGTTAAGATAACCCAGATAATACATGGCTAAACACAAAAGCATTGCCGTGCAGAGTGTAGCCCCAAAATATGCAAAACCTATATTGAGCGGTTTAGATAAAAACCCTTTTTTCTTTGATATTTTTGTTGCAGTGCCTTCTGAAGTTAATACACCAAAGTCTATTTCAAGACCGGATAGAAACATTAAGTAAGTAAAACCAAATAATGATAAGAACTTTAACCAAGTAATGCTATCTGTGCTGGGTATCAGGCCAAGTAATGAGTTGCCGATTATTATACCGCAAATTATTTCACCTACTACAGATGGAATAGATAGTCGGGTTGTCTGGCTGAACCACGAAGTTAGAATTGGTATAAAAAATGCCAGTAAAGATACAATAAGCAGCGGAAAAAAAGTTGTTTCTGCCTGATGGTCCATAAATACTCCTGAATAGTTTAATGTATTAAATAATGATATAAGCAAGAAAATATTTTTAAAAGAGTTAATAAATAATTAATTAAGTGAATTTAACCATGTTCAATTTCAATGTAATTAATCTGTGTTTAGTTGAATGATAAGATTCTGTAAAAATAAAAACCTTTAGCTTATAGGGTTAATAGCCTTGATTTCTTTTATATTTTCAAAGTCTTTAATATTATTTGTATAGATATTATATATTTAATTATCAAGCATAATGGATACAAGTTGATAATCCCAGGCTTTTTGGCCTTTAGGCTTATATTCAAGCAAAAGCTTTTCTAGGTTTAACATTGACTTTACCGTGAGGCCAACAACTTTAATAGGTGATCTAGCTAGGTCTTTCAACTTTTTAACTACTTCATCTGGTTCTTGAGGTTCAGGCACTCTTCGAGAGGTCATGGTAACATATATTTCCATTAACACTTGAGTAGAAATGTAGTAATCATTATTATCCCAATCCAAGTTATAAAACAGTCAGTCGTTATTACGTTATTATACCTGGGTTTTGCTCTTATGACTTTTTGGTTGTCACCAAACGTGCTTTTTAATATTTTGATCTTTTACTGGCTAAAAATCAACTACCTCCTTTCTAAATTAATTTCATTACTGATATCTTAACCCTGTTTGAGGTAGTTAAAGTTATTTATTAGTTGAAATTACTTCTGGAAACAAAAAATAACGACATTATTCGTAATGAGACCACATGCTGATAATTTTTATAATCTTTTCATCTTTATATATTGAATAAACAAGCCTATGTTGACGATTTATTCTTCTTGAATAGGCCCCTGTATAATTACCAATAAGTTTTTCAAATGGCGGATATGTTGTATATGGATTCTCTCTTAATATGTCTAGGAGGCTATTTATTTTATCTTTAAACCCTGCTTCAAAAGCTTTCCTTTTATCTTTTAAGGCATCTGAAGTGTATAGAATTTTCCATTCACTCATTCGTCAGTATCCTCAAAACATTCTTCTAAAGGAGTATTTAAGCCCTTTGTGATCTTTTCTTTCATACCTGGAATACTGTCAAGATATATGGTTTCTTGAATGGATCTCCAATCTTCTTCAGATAGAATAACTATGTTACCTTTCTTTCCAGTAACAAAAACAGGTTCATGAGTATCAATAACTTCTTCCATGAGTTTAAAAAAATTAGTTCTTGCAGTAGTGGCGTTAAAAATAGACATTTAATATACCTTCTAACTTGTATAATAAACTACTTATATAATAACGTACATTATCCTGTACGTCAATATCAATATTTGTTTTTATAAATTTAGGATCTCGAAGCTAACTGACTCTTTATAATCTAATAATAAGCAAAGTTAAAAATACTCAATAAGAGAAAGTGAAACTATTGAAGATTTAGATATAAATGTGCTAGACTGAAAAAACTGAAAAAAGAATAATGACAAATACCTTGGAGAGGTGGCCGAGTGGACGAAGGCGGCTCCCTGCTAAGGAGTTATGTGGGTAACTGCATCGAGGGTTCGAATCCCTCCCTCTCCGATTTATAAGACCTGCGCCGGTAGTTCAGTTGGATAGAATGTTTGGCTACGAACCAAAAGGTCGGGGGTTCGAATCCCTCCCGGCGTGCTAGATATAATAACAATTTCGACGATTTAACAACTCGTCGATTTTTTGTTTTGTTTCAAAATTGTTTCAGTTTGATATAACCAGGTTATAAATAGTCAGTTACTTCGAGAAAAATTTCGGGAAGTTTGAGAAACTTTAAGTTTATAAAAACAACTACGGCTTAAGGCCTTCATATTAACCAATTTATCAACCCTCAATCTTATATGTTGAATGGGTTATATATATCAAGACTATCAACTTTATTGAAATCTTTGGTATTTCTGGTAACAAGCGTCAGGTTATTATTCATTGCTGTAACTGCTATAATAGCATCCGCCAGATCTAATTTGTTCTTTCGCATCACATCTATTGTTGCATCAACAATATTATCGTTAATATTTATTACGCTGGCATTACTTAAAAATATTTTGGTAGCAGCAAAATCATCTTCTGTATATTTATTCCAGCCTAATAATTCAAGTTTTGTTATAATTGAAATATTAAACGATTGTTTTATCATATCTTTTACTGTCTGGTAAGCATCTTCTGGAATTTGGTCGTTAAGAAAGTATATTAATATATTGGTATCTAACAAATATCCCTTTTCCATTTGTTTCTCAATTCTCTGCTTTCTTTTTCTACATCTATGTTAAGGTGTTTTAAAATGCCTCTAAATTCTTCCGGATCAAATTCATGTTCTTTTGTAGATTCAGGAAAAACATCTTGTGTTTCTGTTTTGCGTTTAATAATAAGTGCTTCTGTTATGTCAATCAAGTTTTCAGCATCTTTTTCGCTTAAGTCTTCTATTAATTTATGTAATCTATCTTTTGATACACTCATTGTTAAACTCCTACTACTATATATTTCATTTTAACCTTTATTTGAAAAACTTCAAGATGTTAATAAGCTTCGATTAAATCAAAAAAATATCTAAAATCAAATAATAATAATTATTTATAGATATATCCATCCATAATTTGTTTCCAGAAGTAAATTTTAGATAAAAAAAGACTTGAAATTATCTCAAACAGAGGTAAGATGTCTATAATAAGATTAATTTAGAAAGGAGGTACTTGATTTTAGACCAATATAAAATTTAAACCACCTAATGACTGTTTGGCCATGAGCCAAAAGGTCATAAAAGGTAAACCATTTATAAATAGTCACTTACTTTGAGAAAAAAGTCGGGAAGTTTGAGAAACTTTTAGTTTATAAAAACAATCATTGTTATTTTATAACTCCAGCAATTTTCAAACGGTCAAGAAATGTCTTCTTTAACCCTGTCATAAAGATGGCGATACCTCATAAGCTTCTTATTGGCCGCACCCATTCCTACCAGGATAATTGGTGCTCCAGTCTCATCGTGGATATCTCTTAGGGTTTCAATTGCATTGGTGTCATTTAATAGATAATCAATCTCGTCAACTATTATGACCCTTGGCTCATCGTTTAAAATCCTGATGGCTTGCTGAAAAAGCTCAGATGATTTGTAACCAGGGATCTCACCAAGCTCATCGACGAGCTCTTCTAAGAGCCACCGTCCAGACATCAAATTAGCTGACCTTATAAAAGCAGCATTGTTTTGAGCAGCCCACCAGAGAGCTGTTTGAGTTTTCCCTAGCCCGGGCTCACCATAAACTAAAGCCATTCCAGGCAAGCCTGCGGCTCTTAATTCAAGTTTGTTTATCATCGATATAAAGTTTTTGACGTTTTTAGTCCGTGCAAACACTTTCTTCATAGTTATTTTACCTCTTCGTAAATCATCTTGTATTCATCAGTCGTTCGATACCATTTAATCCAGTCTTCATCAGAGTTATCAAGGCAGCCGTTATTCAGATGCCATTCGTAGCGTTCATATTTGTTTTTAAATATAGGTCTTGCTAGAGGGTTATCTGGCTGTATTTTAACCAGTAATTTAGGTTGATTCTCTTTATTTTCTTCGTTTTTCTCCATTTCTTTTAATTTTTCCTGTTCTATTTTTTCTGAAAACAACTGAATTTCTTCCTGGGTAAAAAGCTTTTTAACAGCTTTTATAGTCTTGCTTTTGAGTTGTTTCTGTTTAACTACCTTTTGTTTATAATCCTCCATATCCTTGATATCGCCTAAATGTTTAGCCATTGGGTGCGTTGGCAAAACTCTTTTAGCCGTGCATAAATATTCCCCTTTGGTGCTAAACACTTTAACGAAGCTCAGATCAAACAGGCTATACTTAACGATTGATTTTCCTCTGATGCCGTAGAGGTTATCGTCATAATAGTCTGACTTTAAGAACCGTATACCGTTCCTGCCGATGGTTTTTATTTCTTGAGCCATCATTAAGTCGTCAAGCTTGTCTATATCTATCTTTTGCTTTTTGGCAGAATCTAATACCTGTTGGATTGTTTTACCTTTAACGTTTGAACATGGCTGACTATGTCTATATTCTAACCAGCATTCTATAAGTCTGATAGTTTCTTCTATTGTTGGAATATACCCGTTATGGATCTCTTTATGGAGTTTCTCATTGCGTTTCATATAGGCAGGTTTATTTTCGATTGATGAACCAATGTAGGAGGGCATCATCTTTTCAAAAGACTCCTGAAATTCCTGAAAAAAGCGTTCAATAACTTTGGCTCTGGCGTTATAGGGTGCAGCAAAAACCGGTTTTATGCCAAGGTTGCCGTAAATGCCGTTAAATCCAAGCTCTTCAAAGTTAACATCACCGTTAAAAAACTTGGCTTTAAAGGCTTTGCCATTATCCTGATAAACTATTGTTGGCATAAAACCTAGATAAATGATGCTATTACGGAGAGCACTAGCAATACACTGGGTATTTTCCTCCAGCATAATTTCATATCCGATGAATCCTCCACTTTTCCAGTCTAAAAAGCCGACAATCGTTGCTCTGGTTGGATGTCCGGTAAATGGATTTACAACTTGAAAGTTTAACTTATGACCATCAGCTACTAAAACCTCACCAACCTCTAAAACACTTGCATCTCTTACGATATAGGGTGCGACTCTATCTTTTAATGCTTTTTCCCCTTCTCTTGCTAAAACCCACTTGTCATAATGCTTTGATTTAAAGAACTCGGCATATCGTCTGAATGTTATATCTCTTGGCAGGAGCTCATAACCTTTCTTATTGAGGATGTACTTGGTTAAACCAATGGCTTTACCTATAGAAAACTCATTTGGGTGTAGCAGGATCTTCATAAATATCCTTATTTCTTCATCTGTTAGACTTGTACGGTATTCAGTCTCTTTATTATAGGTGTATTTGGGTATTAATCTTGTCCAGTCGTTTGTTTTGTAATCTCCCAGGTCTTTATTCCAGCGGTAAAGCGTGCCGATAGAGACATTAGCAAGCAAAGAATAAATCTCTTTGTGAACTTCACCGGTATTGTAGAGTTGTAAAAAGTCTTTATTGGCTTTAGACTTGTTTTTATAGCCTTCTCTAAAGTTGTACCAGATTTTAATCAGGTCGAGCCTTGCCAGAGCGATCTTTTTAGCACTTTCGGGTATTATTTTCTCTTGGACAACTTGTATAGGGTGAAGGGGTTCTTCAACTTCTTCTAATACCACGTTTTTATACATTTCATTGAGGTATCTGTTTTGAAATTGCGGCTCTAAGGACTCTAACAAAACTTCGTAGGACTTACCGCCTCGTTGATCAGCAGTTCTGGCAATGTATTTCTTGTTTCTGATAGAAAGTCTGACCGCTCTGGTGGTAACACTTTTTATTTTGGCGACTGTATTTATATCCAGCCAGCAGTTTTTAACATCTATAATCGGTTTATTCATTGACATACTTGCTTCTACGACCTATATTTTTCTTTACCTGTGTTGCCAATGATAACCGAACGGTCGAAAGAATCAAGACTTTTCTTCCAAGTGATACGAAGGTTGTCTGGGTTTTTAAATTCTGGTTTAAAAAAGTTGGTATAACTATACTATAAGTATTAATTTAGCTATATTTTTAAACCTAGATTACATTTCCAAAAAAAAATTTGCCATTAAATTATTCACCGAAAATCATGCGGAGATTAGAGAGGTTTTTCTCCGCACTTACATTTATATTCTTTAAAAGCTTATATTTCTTTCAAAAAAGAAGCTAGTTTAACAAGCATATCTTTGAAATCAGGAACCTTGCTATAATAAAGATCTTTATCATCTATATAACCAGATGTTATATCATCCAAACCACTATATTCATAACTAAATGCATCACAATTTTTAATCATTTCAATTGTAAGACCTTCATCTGTCGAGAAATATTCTTTTGAAATTGCAGCTATATCAAGCAAAATATCGTTAAGCAATTCTTTGTTAATTATTAATTTTTTGATTTCATCTGTATTCATCAACATATACAGGTCATAATAATGCCTGGTTTTTTTGTTTAACTGACCAGTATTAAAAGATGAGTAAACAGCGACAAGCTTTTCAAGGAATATTCTCTCCAACGCCAGAACTTTTATATCAAATGGACTTAAGTCTTCAGCGACATATTCACCTGTTTTATTGATAATAATCTCTGCAACGAGTGAATTTATTGATTTCTTTATTACAGGCCAGTTTCCACCTCTATAGCCTGGTTCTAAAATAATATTCTGGTTGAGGGATCCTGGATGTTCTTCTTGAATGCCTTTAGGATAGTTATAATAGAGCTTCGCATTTAGTTTCTTAATAATAGAAGAATCTTCATTGAGGGAATATAGCTTTGTATTAAGGATAAAAGCATTTAAATCCTGTAATCTTCTTTTCTTGGCATTCTTTGATAAAGGTTTATCAGGATCCTTATCAACAAAAAGCAGGTCGATATCCTCTGAAAAACGATAAATAACTTTATATGCTTTGGATAAACAGGTTCCACCTTTGAAAATGAATTCATCTTTAAATCCTGATGACGATAACTCTCTCAGGATATGAGTTACCCAGTAATCCTTTTCCACTGCAATAGGTAATAAATTTAACTCCTTAGCAGCCAGAACAATCAATTCTGTAAAGTCTTCATGCTGGCTTAAATATTTTAGTTTTTCTTCTGACGTGGTTTTATCCTCCAGTTTTTAGCATACGGCAAAGCATTTTTAACATCAAGATACACGGCAGTATTGGGATTTATTGCCAATCGTAATGATTCAAGTAGTTCAGGCTTCATTTTAAGTTCTTCTCCCAGTGCCCCTATAACCGCTTTTACAGAGGGTGGTTCTTTCAGGGCAGACTTGCCAAGATCATCGATACTTACCTTACCTGATTGAATCAACTTTTTTATACGAAGTATTGTCTTATCTGGTGTTGTATCAGGTATTTTATGGATGTCACGTATAGCATCTAAGATTATTCTTTCTATTTCTGTTCCAGTGGTGGGTTTTTCTCTAAGAATAAACCGTATTTTGTCAATATTTCTCATAGGATGGTCACAGGCAATCGTTATAACATTAGGAACCTGAGTAGTTAAGCCTAATTTGTTATACCCATAAAACCCGCTGACACAAGCAAATGTGGATTTTTGCCTTGCCATTACAATGGCTAGAGCTTCAACATCGGGAATACTATTCCCTAAAATAGTTTTCTTAGATCGATAATATAAGCCTCGTTTTTGCCTTGAGAGTAGTTTTGCCTTATAGAGATTACTGTATGCTTTGGCGACAGCCGTTCTTGAAAATTGTGGAAAGTCTGAATAGCTCCAAACTTTATTTGGGTGGTTGGAATTTAAAATAGTCTTTTTAATTGTTTTGTTAACTGAATCCAAAGTGATCACCTCTATTATTATAATGACATATTTTTAAATTTTGTCAATAATTTACATATAAATAACTGATAATATTCGTTTTGTATTGAAAACTCTGCGAAAAATAAAGGAAGTTTTAACGTTTGATTCCAATTGTCTCTGTTTGTTTCCTGGCAAGCATAAAGAGATTTTTTAGCAGACTATAAGTTCATAAAAACAAAGGTTAAATATAAAGAAAACGTTCAGAATATTGCTAATATTGGCTGTATTTTAGTATCATTTCTTAAAACACTCGCCAGCATTGCTTATTTTTTATTATAAATCCTTCCTTCTTGAGGCATTTTTTCCAGGGTTATGTAATTTACACCCATTTTACGAAACATTAAGGTATGGCAAGTCTTTACGTACTATAAAATTTCCGTCTCTATGACTGCCACAAAAGATTATTAAGCCTTGTGTCTTACTTCCCTCTACTTCCGCACACTTCCGAGTTTTGCTAATTTTTATTAAAAATACCGATTATTATAATTTATCTGGGCAAGTGGAACAAATACCGAATCATGGAATCCCTTATGTCGTCTAGCGTTGATACCGTTCTCGGATGGGAAGAGGAAATACCGTTTTTTACCAAAAAAGCGGATATTTAAGGCGAGAGAAAATCCGTTTTCTGAGTCAAAATTTTCGTTCAAGCTCGCTCTATATAAGCTTATTGACCATGCGGTAAAAAACCGGGCTTTTTTGAAAAATTTGTTCGAACCCGGAAGTGGTCGGAAGAAGGGGGAAGTCAGAATCAAAGGTTAATAATCCCTTGTGGATTTAATAGCGGCGGAAATTTTATAAGGCCTAAAGACTTTCCAGACCTTAATGTTTCATAAAATGGGTGTAAATGACATAACCCTGGAAAAATTACCTCAAGAAGGAAGGTTTTAGGATAAATAATAGGCAGTCCTGGCAGGTATTTTAAGAAATGATACTTAAATATAGTTAATATTAGCAATATTCTGAACGTCTTCTTTATATCGCTCTCCTGTTTTTATGATGTAATAGTGTACTTAAAATGACGCATCTCTTTATTTGGAAACAAAGAGAGACAATCAGTATCAATTTTTAAAATTTCCGCAGAAAAACTTGAAAGAAGGAAGGGATCGGTTATCATTGGCAACACACGTAAGAAGAAAAATGGTCGTAGAAATAAGCATGTCAATGAATAAACCAATAATCGATACGAAAAACTGCTGGCTGGATATCAATACCGTCGCCAAACTTAAAAATGTCACTACCAGGGCTGTACGTTTAGCGATTCGAAATAAAAAATACATTGCCAGGACAAAAGATCAACAGGGTGGAAAAAGTTATGAGATCCTGCTGGAATCACTGGAGCCTGATCTCCAAACGAAATACATTCAAGAATGCTACCAGACCCTCGTCACAGAAGAGATAGAAGAACCGCTGCATCCGATCAACAAAACACAGGAAAAAATCATCCCAGAAAGTGCTAAAAAGATTGCCCTGGCTCGTCTGGATCTATTAAAACTCTGGCATGACTTTCGAAAAGACTACAAAAACAAATCCAAAGGCAATAAAGAGTTTTTACAACTGTATAATACCGGTGAAGTGTATAAAGAGATTTATGGATTAGTGGGAAATGTTTCTATCGGCACCCTCTACCGATGGAATAAAGACCTGGGCGATGAAAGCTCCAACGACTGGACCCGCTTAATACCAAAGCATAACTTCAGCAAGGAGGCAGAATACCGCACCAGCCTAACAGACGAAGAGATCAGGATCTTTATGAAGATCCTCCTGCACCCGAATGCCTTCTCGATTGGCAAGGCCATCAGTTTTACAAAGTATATCCTGAAAAAGAAAGGCTATGAGATCCTGCCTAAAGATATCACCTTCAGACGGTATGCTGATTTCTTCAAATCAAAGCATTATGACAAGTGGGTTTTAGCCAGAGAAGGAGAAAAAGCCCTCAAAGATAAAGTCGAACCGTATATCGTCAGAGATGCCAGTGTGCTGGAAGTGGGAAGTGTATTTATTTCTGATGGTCATCGCTTAAATTTCCAGGTTATTAATCCGTTTACAGGCAAACCGAGCCGGGCCACTATTGTTGGATTCCTTGACTGGAAAAGCACCGGCCTTGTTGGGTATGAAATTATGCTCGAAGAAAATACCCAATGCATAGCCAGTGCCTTACGTAATAGTATTATAAACCTCGGCATTATCCCGGAGATCGTTTATCAGGATAACGGCAAAGCTTTTAAAGCCAAGTTCTTTAATGGCGATGTTAATTTTGAAGAGCTCGGTTTTAACGGTATTTACGGCAACCTTGGAATTAAACCGGTCTTTGCGGCGCCGTATAATGCCAGAGCCAAAGTGATAGAAAGGTTTTTCCAGGAGTTTCAGGAATCTTTTGAAAAGATGATGCCCTCATATATCGGCTCCTCGATCGATAAAAAACCGGCTTATATGAAAAGGAATGAAAAGCTCCACAAAGAGATTCATAACGGCTATGTGCCAACCATCGAAGAAGCGATCCGCTTGATTGATGCCTGGCTGGAGTATAAACACAGCCAGCCCTGCCCCAATGACAAAGGAAAGACAATCCAGCAGGTATTAGACTCTGTGCCCAAACAAAATATTGATGTAAATAAACTTGATGATCTGATGATGGCCCAGGAGGTTAAAACCATCGGCAGAAATGGCATCCGGTTCCTGAGGTCAGACTACTATGATGACAGTCTCTATGGTCTGCGGGGAAAGGCGATCGTCAAATACAGCCTCTTTGATCTGAGCTTTATAAAAGTCTATAGCCCCAAAGGTGAATATCTCTGTACGGCTCATCGAGTTTTGCCAACGCACCCAATGGCAAAATACTTAGGCGACATCAAAGATATGGAAGACTATAAACAAAAGGTAGTCAAGCAAAAACAGCTAAAAAACAAGACCATGAAAGCGGTCAAAAAGCTTTTTACCCAGGAAGAAATTGCATTATTTTCACAAAAACTCGAACAGGAAAAATTAAACGATATGGATAAAAATATGGAAAATCAGCCCAAATTACTGGTTAAAATACACCCCGATAACCCTCTAGCCAGGCCCATCTTTAAAAACAAATATGAACGCTACGAGTGGCACATGGAAAATGGCTGCCTCGATGGGTCTGATGCAGACTGGATTAAGTGGTATCGCACCACAGAAGAATATAAACTAATTTATGAAGAAGGAATATAGCTTATGCGAAAAGTCTTTGCCCGAACGAAAAACGTCAAAAATTTTATATCAATGATAAACAAGCTGGAATCCAGAACGGAAGGCCTGCCGGGGATGGCTCTGCTCTATGGTGATCCGGGGCTGGGTAAAACACAAACCGCTCTCTGGTGGGCAGCTCAAAATAATGCCGCTTTTATCCGGTCAGCCAATTTGATGTCTGGGCGCTGGCTTTTAGAAGAACTGGTCGATGAACTCGGTGAAATTCCCAGCTTTCGGTCTTCAGAGCTTTTTCAGCAGGCCATACGCATATTAACCGAAGAACCCAGAATCATTATCGTTGATGAAATTGATTACCTTTTAAACGATACCAACGCCATTGAAACCCTCCGGGACATTCATGACAAGACCAGCACACCGGTTATCCTTGTAGGGATGGGAGCCGCAAACAAAAAGCTGATGCGATACCGGCATCTTTATGACCGGGTTTTGGAAGTTTTAAAGTTTAATCCGTTTGATCTGGATGACGTGAAAGAGATTGTTAAACAACTGGCAGAGGTCGAAGTTTCTGATTGTGGCGTCCGGTTTATTTATAGCCAATCGAATCGATTCAGGCAAATTGTGCGGTTGATCAACATGGCAGAGCAGGTCGCAGAAGCCAACGGGCTCAATACCATTGATGAAATAACACTCAGGGAGTTTGTAAAATATGACGAAAGAGAAAATCTGGAAGATCGCCAGGGGGCTGCGTAAGTTTACCCTCGATGAATTACTTATCCTTGCTGAGGTGGAAGAAAGCGAGGCCCAAACAGCACTTTTAGAGTTTGTGAATGAGGGAAAGGTGCAAGCGCAAGGAGAGCTTTACCATCTTGTAAATATTAGAGAAGCAAAAAAAACATCCTCAAAAGACTTGCAAAAAACTACCTTTGAAAGTATCGAGATAAAAACGCAAAATCAACCCAGGTCTATAGCTGATTATTTTGACCCGGAAACAGAAAAGGAGCTGCTTGAAGAGTTTTTAAAATCCCCTGAGCACGTACAGAGGTATGCTTACAAATATATCGTTCTTGTTGAAGAATCGAAAGGGTTAAATGGGGAGAAGCTTAAATTCTTTGTTGAAAAGTGGAATGCTAAATACCCGGAATTTAAAGCAAGTTATAGTACGATTTTGAAATACCGAAAAATATTTAAAGAGCACGGCAAGCAAGGTCTCATGGCTAATCGAAACACCAAGAAGATGACCAATTATGTGAAAGACGAGCTATATATAAAGTTTAGAGACCTCTACCTCTCTCATGATGCCCCTTCAATGAAACATTGCTATAAAGCCTTAAAAGAAGCCTTTGAAAAGGAAAATACAGAGAATGTAAAATATATTTTCCCTTCGACAACAAGCTTATTAAGGCGCTTAAGACAGGATTTCACTCAAGCTGAGATTAACTACTACAGGTCAAAAGCAAAAGTGGATTTCCAGATTCCCATAGAAACAAAGAAAAACCTGAATTTGCTTATTCGCAATAACCAGTATTCATTTATCTCTGCCGCAGACCATTTTTTAAAAGACTATGCTAAAGTCAAATGCTCCCCGTCAACGGTGGCATCGTATGAAAGCTATTTGAAAAATCATCTTATACCGTATTTTAGAGATATCAGGCTAAAAAATATCAACGAGAAAAGGATCAATGACTTTGTGAACCTGAAAATCTCTGAGGGGCTCTCAAAAACATCGATCAATCATATGCTGAAGCTTTTAGGGTTGATTCTTGATGCCACGCTGGAGATGGATTACATTGATAAAAACCCGGTCAAGCAAATTAAACAGATGAGAAGTAACGGCAAGAAACCAAAACACCTCAAAGAAGAGGAGGTTAAAAAGCTATTATCTATAGCAAAAGAAAACTATTCAGACGTTTACCCCTTGCTTTATACCGCTATTACAACAGGCATGCGAAAAGGAGAGCTCTTAGGTCTAACATGGCAACACGTGAATCTCAAAACAAGGAAAATCACAATTAAAAAGAGCCTCTACAGGAATCGGCTCATTGACATCCGGGCCACAAAACAGCCCAGAGTTATTACGATCACAAAAGAACTTGCAGAGATTCTCAAAGAGTGGAAATTAGTTTGCCCCAAAAGTAATCAGGATATCGTTTTCCCAAACAGCACCGGCGGATTTATGGATCCTGATAATATGATCAAGAGGTGGTTTAATCCGCTAGTTGAGCAAGCAGGGATTCAAA
Organism: Cyanobacteriota bacterium; assembly: GCA_040752795.1. GTDB lineage: Bacteria > Cyanobacteriota > Vampirovibrionia > JBFMGH01 > JBFMGH01 > JBFMGH01. The sequence goes on along the minus strand of JBFMGH010000101.1, from coordinate 11,869 downwards.
ATATCCAGTTCCAGGATCTTAGAAACACCTACGCCTATATAATGCTCAGTAACAATGCGACGTTAGAATACGTCCAGACACAGATGGGCCACTCTTCTGTGGATGTGACGTTTAATCGCTACGGGCATTTTTTACCGGAAAAGAAAGAGGATTACGAGTCGGTGTTTAAGGATCTGGCAAGAGGGTTATGATGAATATTGATAAAAGGGTAATAACCACAATCACAAAAGACATTCGGAAATCCCGATTGCAAGCAGGGATTGAAGTAAACAAAATAATGCTGCAACTTTACTGGCGAATTGGTAAGGTTATCAGAGAACTAGAAGACAATGGATATTCCATCGATCAGATTATTAGCGACCTGGCAGAAGAGCTTGAAAGCATTTACTCAGAAACCATAAGCTTCTCTGACGACAACCTGGAATACATGTACCGGTTTTATAAAGCCTACCCGGATATTGAAAAAGTGCAGGCAGTGCTTGCACAATTGCCATGGGGGTATCATAGAGTGTTATTGGAGGATGTTGAGACCTTCGAAGAACGGATTTATTATACCAGGCTAGCGATTGACTATGGCTGGGGTTTAGAACGTTTGAAAGCAGAGATTTTAACTGATAAGAATTAATAATGAAACTACTTTTTATTTTCTTCAATATTTATGTACAATTAATTTAAATAATTTTCATCAAAATGGAAAAACTCTATGGATACAACGATTGAAAAAATTGAAAGTTTTCTTTTTGAGATAATAGGATTACTTATTCCTGGCATAATTTTTATAGTACTACCTGAATTAATATATTATCAATTAACCGGACTTGATTTGCCATATTGGTTTAATATAAAAAAGCAATTAGTCACCAGTAATATTAATAACTTGTGGTTATTATTATTTTTGATTTTTGCTTATTTTTGTGGAAATTTAGTTAAAGTATTTTCAAAAGAGTTATATTCGATCTGTAGAGCCATTTTTGACAATAATATTAATCGACTATTAGGATATATTTGTAATAAAATCAAATCATGGACAAAATACACTGATTGGCTAGAAGGAATTAAAAACTTTTTGAAAATATTTTCAACTTTTTTTTCTATTTTAAAAAAAGGATTTATTTTTCAAACGGCAGATTATCCCAATAGTAGTGAAACTTTGTTAGTCTCAATAAAAAAGAAACTTAAAGAAAAAGATTTACTTGATGATAATTTAAAATGGTTTTCGTATTACAAATTTTCAGATATCATCCAATCAAATGAAAATATAAAATCACTTTGTTTTAAGTTTCTTGCAAAATATAATTTTTATAGGTCAATGTCTTTTATTGCTGTTTTGAACCTATTATTGTCGCTTTATTGGGTTATAAAGCATGATCTGTTAAATTTTAGATCCTCTGTAGTTTTAATTCTCTTGCTAGCTTTTTATTTAACTTTTCATGACAAATATAAAACCTATTGGATGCTTTGTGGTAATGAAGCAATATTAGGGTTGTATTATTTCATTTTCGTTAAAAATAATACAGAGATAAAAAATCAAGGAGATTAATTTGGATAAAATGTTGTTTATAGACACTGAAACAGGAGGCATAGATCCTAATATTCATAGTATTCTTTCCATTGGACTAGTTTCTTGGACGGATGGATTAATAGATGACGAAACTGAGATATTAATTAATGAAGATCAAATAATAGCTACAAAAGAAGCATTGTCAATAAATAATATTGATATTGAAAGTCATAAAAAAATCGCCATAAACTGTTTGGATGCAGTAAAACAAATAGAAAATTTTTGTATTAAAAACTTTTCAAATGAAGATAAAATTACTCTAGCAGGCCATAATATATGTTTTGATGTTGGTTTTTTAAAAAGGCTTTATCAAAAAGCAAACACTGAAATACTTGCAACTTTTTCACATAGATATATTGATACAGCCTCAATATTAAAGTATTTGTACGTTTCAAAAATACTGCCTGAAGATTTAAGTGCATCTGATACAGCCTTTGAATACTTCAATATTAAAATCAGCAAACGTCATAGTGCTCTTGAAGACGCAAAAGCTACAGCTTTATTGTTTAACGAGTTAATAAAATTATTAAAGGCTCCACTGTAAATGTATTACTTTGACAACAATGCCACAACCCCCATAGCTGAAGAAGTATTAGATGAAATGCTTCCCTACCTAAAAACTGCTTATTATAACCCTTCTGCTCCATACAAAGCTTCCCAAAGGATTAAACAACAAATAGAAACCGCTAGAGAATCAGTTGCAAAGCTGCTTGGAACTTTCCCCCAAAATATCATCTTTACCAGCAGTGGCAGTGAAGCAAATAATTTGGCAATTATAGGAATATACAATAAGTTTAACTGTAATATTAATTTTATCACCTCAAAAATAGAACATTCTTCTGTATTAAAAGTTGCTGAGCATCTTGAATCCAAGGAACAAGATGTTTCTTATCTATATATAGAGCAAGATGGTAGACTCAATAAGAATGATTTATTTGCTAAAATTACTGATAAAACAAAGCTTGTCAGTATTCAATGGGTCAATAGCGAAACAGGAGTTATTCAAGATATTTCTGATATAGGTAAAATCATTAAAAAAGAAACTCCTGATACAATTTTTCACGTTGATGCCGTTCAAGCAGTGGGGAAAATACCTATTAACCTTGAAGAATATCCCGAAATAGATCTTTTAAGTATTTCTGCACACAAGTTCTATGGCCCTAAAGGTGTTGGCGCTTTGTATTATAGAGACAAAAGCTTATTAACCCCTATTATATTTGGAGGCAAACAGGAACACAGCTTACGAGCAGGAACAGAGAACGTGGCAGGGATAATCGGCATGGGAAAAGCTGCCCAAATCTGTAAATCACTACCTGAGAAAGCTAAAAACGTAGAGAATTTAAGGGATTATTTTGAAGAAGAACTACAAAGGAAATATGATTTTATAAAGATACATGGCAAAAACGCACCAAGAGTCTTTAATACAAGCTTTATAAGTTTCGGAGAGCTTGAAAATAACTTAATAATAGCAAGGTTAGACCAAAAAGGAATTTGTGTAAGTGGTGGTAGCGCATGCTCAAGTGGAGCCATTGCCCCAAGTCATGTGTTAACTACAATGGGACTTGATAACGAACAAGCCTGGTCTTCTGTTAGATTTAGTTTCGGTCATTTCAATACTCTTGAGGATATTAATTTCTTAATCAGTGAATTAGATTGTGTTTTAGATACTTTACATTCACTTCTATAAGAAATTTACATATACTTCCTTTTCTGCTGGGACTTTGTTAAAATTTCGTCCAGTAGAGTAAATACTTTACTGCGTATATAGTAGAAAGTGAATTTATGGATAAGTTATTAGAAAAAGTTTCCTTTTCAGGGCATGAAACCTTTACGTTTAGATATAGTTGGTTACCAAAGGCAGTTAAAGCTTTAGCAGACGAAAAAAAACCTTCTTGCTTATTTAGTGAAGATAACGCACTCATTTCATTAGGTGTTGGCAAAAATATGGTTAAGTCTATTAAGCATTGGTGCTTGTTAACTGACCTTATCGAAGAACCCAAAGGTAAAAAATACAGTGCTAAAAAATATTATCAACCGACTGATTTGGCTAAATTGATTTTCCTTTCAGAGGATAAAGGGGATCCTTATCTAGAAGACCCTGCAACACTATGGCTTTTACATTGGAATATTGCTACTAAATCAGAAAGAGCCACAACTTGGTATTGGGCTTTCAATAACTTAAATCGAAGCGATTTTACGAAAAAGATTTTATATAAGGATTTAATGAAGCTTGCAAAAGAAAAAGATGCTGATATTGCTGAAAATACAATAAAAAGAGATATTGATTGTTTTATGAGAATGTATGTGCCCTCTAAAATTACTAAAAGCACTAATATTGAAGAAGTATTGGACTGCCCGTTAGTGGATTTAGATTTAATCAGAGAACTTGATGACCATGAAACTTATGAATTTGTTAAGTCAGAAAAATCTAACCTGCCAATCGAAATTTTTGCCTACTGCCTTATGGAGTTTTGGGAAAATCATTTTCCTCATTTTGAATCTCTAAATATTGAAGATATTCAGTATAAAGCAAACTCACCCGGTAAGATCTTTAAACTTACAGAAGATTCTACTGTTTCAAGGCTCATGGAATTGTCGGAACTGACTGAGCAGAAATTGCATTTTGATGAAACGGCAGGGTTAAAACAAATTTATAAAAAAGACCGTATTGACTATAAAAACTTTCTTGCTCGGTATTACAACTCAATGAATTAGGGGTAAAAAATGGCTGTTTTAGAAAAAAATCAATTATTATCAGATATTTTTGATATAAATGTTTCGTATTGTAGGTCTATTAACTTAAAAAGAGATATTGAAGATAGCGAAAGCTTTTTAAATAACTATATTTTAACAAACACTGCTAAATCTATTATTAAACGAATCTCTCAGACTATTAATAGCCCTAATTATCCCAAATCCTTTTGTTTAACCGGGCCATACGGTACAGGAAAATCATCTTTTGCTTTGTTTTTAGCAAATATTTTTCTTAATTTTGACTTTTCAAGGCTAGAAGATAAAGAAAAGGCTGTTTTTTCCGCTAATGGTTATTATCCTATCATTGTATCTGGTGCAAGAGAACCTATACAACATGCCCTATTAAGTTCTTTGCTGCAAGCATCAAAAAGCTTTTTATCTGAAAAAAAAGGCATAGATATAACAAACAATATAGAAAAAACTTTAGAGCTCTATAACAACAAAGGAATGATCAGCAATAAAGTAATCATAAAACACTATTTTGAATTTGCTGATTTAGTAAAGAAAAAAGCTCCACAATATAAGGGAATTTTCCTTATCATAGATGAATTAGGAAAATTTTTAGAATATTCAGTCCTTTATCCAAGAAATTCAGATATTTTTGTACTGCAAGAACTTGCAGAATATACGAAAGAAGATAATTTTTTATTTTTAACCATATTGCATCAGAATTTCGAAAATTATTTAAACGGAGTATCAAAAGAAAAAGCTATAGAATGGCAGAAAATCCAGGAAAGATTTGAAAATATTGCATTTCAAGAATCCCCTGAAGAACTTTTAAAGCTTGTATCTAAATCAATAGAGAAAAAATCAACATACGAAATTAATAAAATAGATTTACCACCACACCTAAAACCTAATAATAGTGATACTGATAGCTACAATGAACTTCTTAACAACTGTCTACCGCTTCATCCGGTCACTTCTATGTTATTAGCACCGTTATTTAAAAATAAATTATCCCAGAATGAAAGATCCTTATTTAGTTTTATATCATCTAGAGAACCTTATTCCTTATTGGAATACTTAAAAACCACAACTTTAAACGGGAAAAAAACGCCTTCGTTATATTGTCCATCTGACTTATTTGATTATGTTTCAACTTCATTAGGGTCTGCTCTTTATTATTCAGGAAATTCTAAAAAATGGTCTGTAATAGAAAGTTCAATATCAAGAGCCGTAAATTTTGCAAATGAACTTGAAATAAACATAATAAAAACAGTTGGTCTGCTCACTTTAGTAAGTGATACAGGGAACTTAAAATCCTCTCTAGCACTTCTAGATTACTTATTTGTAAACACTTTAAATTACTCGAAAGATGAATTTGATAAAGCTATTGAGAATCTAATCAATCATAAAGTATTGATATTCAGGTCATTCAATAATTCCTACTCTTTATGGGAGGGCAGTGATGTAGATATTGAAGAAAGAACTTCTATAGCCCGTACAAGCATAGATAAACGTTTCTCATTAATGAGTTTTTTAATGAAAAATTCTTCAAAAAATTATGTTTTAGCCAAGAAGCACTTCTTGGAAACAGGTACACTTCGTTATTATGAGATATTTTATGCTGATGAAACTTCATTAGATTCATTAAAAAGCAACTTTAATAAATCCGAAGCAGATGGGTTTATTATTAAATATCTTTCAGAAGAAGATGTAGATTTAAAAGCATTCGTTAAAAATACTAATACTAAAAAACCTGTTATTTTAATTCGCCCGTGTTCTCTAGAGAATTTAAGGCATTCAGCGGAGGAAATTCTAGTTTATAATTGGGTTCTCAACAATACACCGGAACTAGAATCCGATGCTATTGCAAAAAAGGAATTTATTTTTAGGTTAAGCAAAGCTCAAAGTGATCTGCAAGAAAATATTGAAAAGATTTTTGGATTTAAAAGTGGATATGAAAGTACAGTTTTCTATTCTAAAGAAAAACATACTTTTACCAGCACTCTTGAGTTTTCTCGGTTTTTATCAACTGTTTTTGATAATACTTATAATAAGTGCCCTAAAATTATTAACGAACACATAAATAGGAATAAGATTTCAACGGCAGCAGCCTCAGCAAGAAATTATTTAATTAAAGCTCTTATTACCAACTCAGATAAAAAAGAACTTGGTATTACTGGATATCCTCCAGAAAAAAGTATTTATATGTCATTACTCAAGGAAACCAAAATTCATCAAAAAGTAAATGATACTTACAAAATAGTTAAATCGAATGAAGCTAACTTTGGCCCTTTATGGGAAACAATAGAAAATATAATTGAAAATACTGACAATAAAAAGATTAAAGTTTCTGATATTTACAAAATTCTTAAAGATGTACCTTTCGGAGTAAAAGAGGGGTTATTACCAATTCTATTGTGTATCTTTTTATCGCATTATGAATCTGAAATTGCTTTGTACGAGGAAGGAACGTTTATTCCTGAAATAACAATGCCAGCCTGGGAAAGACTCATTAAAAAACCTGAACGTTTTGAAATCAAGTACTGCAAAATTAATGATAATCAGAAACAAGTTCTCGATGAATTTTTAGAGATTTTTAACATTGATAACAAGACTATATCTAATTCAAAACAAAAATTATTATTGGTCACTAAGAATCTTTGTGCCTTTATTGCAGGTTTAACTCCTTATTCAAAACAAACTAAAAGGCTTAAGCCAGAATCATATAATTTGAGAGAGGTTTTAATTAATGCCAAAGAACCTGATAGCCTCCTGTTTAGAGATATCCAAGAAGCTATTGGTTGTGAACCCTTTCAAGGCAATATAAATAAACAAACGATCAAAGACTTTTTTATAAAGCTAAAACCAGTAATGGAAGATATCGGAACATCTTATGAAAGATTGCTTGAAAATATCAACATTTCGTTCCAAGAAGCTTTTCAAGTTAATGGAGATATTAAAGAAATTCAAAAAAATCTCACAGGTAGAGCGGACAAGCTAATAGAAATTAATGTTAAAAAATCTATTCAAGGAACCCTTTTACAGTTAGCTGATGATTCTAAAGCTTATGAAGAATGGGTTATAGCCATTGCTTCTTCGTTAATGAATAAAACTACAAAATCCTGGAATGACAATGATTTAAATACTTTTAAAGTCAAAATACAAGATTTTGCAAATGAGTTTAGAAGGGCAGAATTACTAAAAAACGAAATCAAAAAAGAAGAAAAAGTAATTGAAGAGCAAAAATTGATCATTAGAATAGGCATGATTGATCCATCTAAAAACGAAGAGCAAGAAAGAATAGTCTATTTAAAAGAATCTGATATTAAAAAAGTTGAAAAGATGGAAAAAGACCTGAAAAATATCCTTAAAAAAGAAACAAATAAAGACCTTCGGCTAGCTGTACTTAGTAAACTTGCTTATGAGCAAAAATAGGGAAGGAACTAAATATGGCAAATAAGAAAGCAAGACATATTCTAAATATTTCAGGTGGTAAAGATAGTGCTGCGCTAGCTTTATATATGAAGGATAAAATACCAGATATAGAATATATATTTTGTGATACAGGAGAAGAATTACCTGAAACATACCAGTTTTTGGATAAGTTGGAACCACTTATAGGCAAAAAAATCAAAAGATTAAATCCTGATAGACCTTTTAAGCATTGGATTGTTATATTTGATAACTATTTACCTTCTTCTGGTATGCGGTGGTGTACAAGGCAATTAAAAATTAAACCGTTTGAAAAAGAAGTAGGTAATGACAGAGTATATAGCTATATTGGCATAAGAGCTGATGAAGATAGAGGTGGCTATATTTCAAAAAAAGAAAACATTATTCCTGTTTATCCTTTCAAGGATGATGGACTTGTAAAAAGAGATATTTTCAGGATATTAGAAGAAAATAATGTTGAGTTACCCAGTTATTATCAGTGGCGCAGCCGTGCAGGATGTTATTTCTGTTTCTTTCAACAGAAGATTGAATGGGTTGGATTGCTTGAAAAGCACCCTAAACTTTATAAAAAAGCAATGGAATACGAAAGAATTGATGAAAAGACAGGAACCCTCTTTACTTGGTGTGATGGTGAAAGCTTAGAGCAACTCGCTAAACCTAAAAGAGTGAAAGAAATAAAAGAATATGCAGCTCAAAAGAAGAAAGTCAAACCTTTTAGACCAAATCAATCTCTAATGGAGGTTTTTGGGTATGATGACTATGAATCCGAAAAAGGTTGCTTAATATGTCATTTATGATCATACACTAATGTTTTGAGAGTTTATAGTTACCTTTAGATCTTTTGGTAAATTTCTGAACTCATCATCTTTAAACCATAGTTGATCTCTAATATTTTGCCGCAATGTTAAAGCTGGTTTAACACAATAATGATAAAATTCATCATCTGAAACTATTAAATCTGGAAAAAGAAGCTTTAGAAAACCAGAAGCACTTTTTAAAATGTTATTCCTGTCCCTAATTGTTACTCCTGAATCTTTAAATGATATTTTTCTACTAACAAAATCCCAAAACCTTGAATCATATCTAAAACTTGTTAAAATTTCTCCAAAAAAATCTGCTTTAAAACCTAAATCATTTGCAGCCATAGTTAATTCAAATTTGGGAATCTCCCAACCAGGAATAATACCTGCAATTCTATCAAGGAAAGCTGTTTCATGTAAAAATTCAGGTAGATCAGCTATTAGAAAATCATTTTTAGGTTTCATTAATTCGTTCAACTCTATATTTGCCAACATTACTAAGCTGCAATCAGAGGATATGTCAGTTTTACCACCTCTATTATATCTGTTATTAGCTAAATAGCCTTTTAATACACCTATTATTTCATCAGGGTTGTCAAAAGTAAGCGATTGAACTTCATCTAAAACTACAACATCGTATTTACCGATAATACCAACTTCTCCAGACCTGTTATTCATAAATAAAACAGCTGGAGAAACTTTTCCACCACTAACAAATTGTATTCTTGGGCTAATGTTTTCATATATGTAGCTTTTGCCAGTTCCTTTTGGGGCAAGCTCAAAAATATGGTAATTCTTTTCAACTATTGGTATGAGTCTTGCTAATAACCAAGTTTGTTGATCAAAATTATATGAAGAAGGGTTATAACCAGCTGAATTAACCATTAACTGTCGCCACTCTTCGAAAGTAAACTCTTTCCTTTTAGAAATAAATAAATCTAAATTTACTGTAGATGTTTGCATAGGTTCAAATTCTACTATTTCAACAGGAACATCTTTAAATTCAAGGTGTTCTGCAGGTATTAGTTTAACCTTTCCCCACAAACCATGTCTTAAAAGATCAGGATTCCTGTCGACTAATTCACTGATTATATAACATTTGTCTAAACCTGCAGCCTTTATTCTTGCTAAATTTACTTCTTTGCTAATATCAACATAAGCGTTTATTTTTACTAACAGGCTTACAGGCATTTTATTAACAATTAAATCATTTTTTATTATTTCTTTATCATCTTTTCTTGGAAAAGCTTTTTTAACAAATTTATTTATTTTTTGAAATTCATCAGAGTTTAACATTCCTTCTCCAGGAACTAGTTTTTGAATAACCCATTCTCCAACATAACTAGGAATGCCCATTTGAACTAATCCACTTGAAGGTAGTCGTTTTTTATCTATTATCATAGATCCGAAAATCTCATTAAGTTTATTATTAGAAGAATTCATCTAAATCAATGCCCTCATCTGTTTGTAGTGATTGTACTTCAATATAACCATTTTGTTTTGCAGATTTTAATTGGGTATCATCTTTGAAGTTATACTCAATAGTAACATCGATTTCAATTTTATTTGTTGTACCAGAAGCATTAGGCCAACTTTCTATTGAAACATCAATAGTTTTCTTTTTCATTGGTTTTATTAATAAGGTTTCAGGTTGTTCTATTTTCAAAAATAGATTCTTTTCTTTGGCATGTCTGATTTTAATATTTTGAATTACTAAAGAAACATTATTACTATTAAATATTGTTATTGAAACTATTCCAGGCTTTTCAAATTCTCCTTTACCTGAAATCTCTTGAATTGAGAGAGAAGTTCTTATTAAACCTTCCTGTTTATATCCTAATACTGAAAAACCAACTAAAAGCTCTTCTGGAAAGCAGCTGCCGTGCATTCCACCTGCTAGATTATCTTCCTGATTCTTATTGTAAATATTAAAATACCCTTGATCATTAATAATTGTGTAATCTTTAGGTAATCTATAATGCAATGCATCTAAAATAGCAAGATTTTTTGATGTTAAACCTTTAAAATCGTTACCTTCTATAGCTCTACAGCCTTTAGGCAATAGTTCCTTAGGTAAGTTGAGCTCAATCTTTTCAAATTTATCTATTATTTGTCCGTGATCTGAGGAAATCACTATAGTTATTTTTTCTGGTGTATTGAATTTTAAAACAATAGACTTAATTTTCTCTATAATATCTTTTAAGGTTTTTTTAACTTTTTCTTTTTGAATATCTTTATATAAAGAATAATTATGATAGACCTTATCTAATTCTAATAGATCAAAACAAAACAAATAGAATTTATCTTCATCATTTTCTTTTATTTCTTTATAAATCTTTGCGAGATCATTTTGATTATCATCTTTAGCATAGAATGATGTTTCACTTTCATTTCGAGCATAAAAACTTTCTCTTATATCCAAAGTATTAATCGATTCATCGTCTGGAAAATAACCTGTAACCATTGCTTTTTTAGAATATTCAGTAATAGAAGGCAATAGAGAAAATAAATACTTTGAATCTGCTTTTAAATAGAAATTATTCTTGAAAGTGAGTTGTTTAATTAAATCTTCATGATCAATATAATTTAGTCCATCAATAATAAACCACAAGACTGTCGAGTTTTTCCTTAGTTTCTGAAGTTCATAATAAACATTTATATTAAGCGGAAGGCTTAGCTCTAATTCTTGTGTTAGAAGGATTTTATACTGATTTAAAAACAAATCACCAAACTTAATTGCCTGATCGAGAAGTTCATTTCGATTTTGACTATTATTATGTTGATAATCCCAATATAAATAATTATTATAAGTCTTACACCACTCAATACATTCCATAATGTCCAGGGATTCTTTACTTATTTCTATAGGAAATGAGGGTGGTATTAATTTTTCAAGATTTTCTTTTTCATTACCTTCAAGATATATTGAAATTTTGTGGATTATTTTCAAATCTAACTTTTCAGGATTTTCTTTATAATAATTATAGGCAATTGTACATAAGTTTTTAAATAAAGGGTGTTTTTCATTACTATTAATTAAAGAGGTATAATTTTTTTCTAGTTTTGCTAGCCATTTTGATTGAAATGCTTCTTTATTTTCTCCATTAAGATTTTGCCATAATTGTTCAGGATAATAAACTCTCTCTAAAGATATTTCTAATGGAGTATCCTTATCATCTATTCCAAGTAGCTTAGTTAAATGATTATTTTTTTCATTTTGGGTAACTGGATAATTTACGTGTATTTTTTGAAAAAGGTTTTCAATAATAAAATTAGGAATAATATTCTCATTACTAAATTGAAGCCATTTTATAGAATCTTTATTCCATTCTTGCCAAAAATTTATTTTATA
>JBFMGH010000100.1:1184-2920 GCA_040752795.1 Cyanobacteriota bacterium | reverse complement strand
AATCACTTTACTTAAAGCATAGAATACTTTTCTTCAAGCTTAAGTTGCTTTAAGGTTGATTATTTATTTTCTGTTGCTGCTATTTTATTCTGATTTTATTGTGATTAGAATTAAATTACTTGATTTTTAACTAACGCAAGAATCTATTAAAATCTATTTTTAAGTTAAAATAACCTTAATTGTTAAAAATAAAAATGGGGAATAATATGTTAATAAATAAAGGTTTTAAACAATTTATATCATTTAGCCTGTCATTAATTATGCTTTTTAGTATATATTTACCAGCATTATCTGAGGTTAATATTACCCAATATTCTGTGAATATAATGGGTCAGACTTTCGGAAACTTAGATGAGCTTTATGTTAAAGCTACCAAGTATGTTAATAATAAGCAGCCTGATGAAGCACTTGTGTATTTACAAGAGATATTAAAGTATGCACCAAATGACCATAGTGTATACTTTACTATGGGAGCTTGTTATATACTAAAGAAAGATTATCAGCAGGCTATTCCATATTTACTTAAAGCCTATCAACTAAATCCTATTGAGTTATTATATGCGTATTCTATAGGTAATGCATATTTCGAAATAAAAAATTATAATGAGGCTATAATATATCTAAAACGTGCAACAGCTTCATTTAATTCTGATACTAAAAGAAATGCACGAAGATATCTAGCAGAAGCTTATTATATGACTAAAGACTATACTAATTCTGAGAAAGTTTTTCAAAAACTTTCTAAAGGTCATCCGGATTCTTTGTATTATAAAAAAATGATTGCTTGTTGCAAGTTTTTTAATAAAGAACATAATGAAAGCACAATACTTTTTGAGGATATTCTAACAAAAAACAATCAGGATGCGGATGTACATTATTATTTAGCGGCTAACTACTTAATTAAAAGCGAATTAAATAAAGCAGCAATGCATTTAAATACAGCTAAAAAAATCAATCCGGCATATCAAAAAGAAGCAGATTCTTTATTAGCACAATATACGCCTGATAAGGTATCTTTACAACAGCCAAGTAAACAGAAAACGCTTACACAGCAAAATATTATTAGTTCAACACCGCTCTATACAGCAGCTATAGTGCCAGCTAATGAAGAAGCATTAAAGCTTGCTCAAAAACATGCAAATATTACTAAAGATATAGTTAAAAATATTGAAGTATTAACTACAAAATTGCTTCTTGCAAAGCAGCTAAATGAAGAATTTATGCAACTAACATCTGACCAGCTGGTAAAATGGAAAAACTTTTCTGATGCTAATTCGTCACTGGAGCTATTATACAATAAAGAGATTGATAACTTTAACTATGTTTTTAAATATCAGGCACAGGAAGAGTTAAAATGGGCTGTTATAATATCACTTCTGGAAGAAATTGAAAAGCTTAATGCACAGGATAAAACAGCTATAAATAAATCCAGTGCTAAAAGCTTTCTTTATTCCTCCCTGTTAATACTTGAAATAGATCTTGTTGATTTCTATAAAGATAAATATTCAAATGTATTTTATAATGTAGCGGTTAATCATGCTTTTCAAGAGAGCCCGAATCTTGAAATAAAAGTACCAGAAAAAGTTAAAGAACAAATAATACCTCTTCATGAAAAAGAATTAGCATATATTGAATTATTATTTATTAATATAGCTGCAGTGCTTGAAACATCAGAAACTCTTGAAGACAAGACAATTGAAATAACAGATTTATTTAATGATATAAATCAATATACT
>JBFMGH010000100.1:0-1174 GCA_040752795.1 Cyanobacteriota bacterium | reverse complement strand
GATATTGAAATAATGAGCTCTGTAACAACTTCAGAAAGAGTATCTAAAGACTATTTGCCTGTATTGAAATCTTATAAAACTTATTATACTGAGCTAAAGAATAATATTGATCAGAATGTTTCTCAGTATGACAAGCAAAAAACGTTATATATAGAAGTGAAAAATCAAAATCCGGTAAAGCTAGCATGTGTTGATATAACTTATGAAACATTATTATATTCCGGGTATTTTGATTATATTCACGGGAAAGCAAAATCATTTATTTCAACATCGGCTGGTGTTGTATCGAGAACTGTAAAAACCATAGCGACAGGAACGGCATCTGCCGCTGATTATATAACTGCAAAAACTTCTAACAATTTGTTTTCAGGTATTGACCATGCTCAGAATATGTGGAAATACGGCTATAATTCTAAAGAGTATGAAACCTGGAAAAATGAATATAATAAACAAACAGAAAAAGCTGGTGGTCCAACAATACTTAATACTTTTTTAGTACCTACGCTAAGAACTGTAATGACAGGCAAAAGTGAAGAGTCATACGATAGAATGCTTTCTGGTATTGGTGAAACCATGGAAACCGGATACAAAGGTGTTAAAACCACTGCAACTATGACTACTTCAAACGTTAACTATTTTAGTTCTAAAGCAGCTGATTTTATTTATGGAACAGATTCAACCGAATCTTATGATGATGTTGTTTTAAAGCCAACAGAAGAAGCCTTTTATACTGATAAAACTGATATTTCTCTTGATAGGGCTAAAGCACCAGTAGGATTAGCGTTTGCAATAGGAAATTTAACATTTAACGCTTTAGAGCCTAAAAAAGCTGAAGAAATTTTGGTTAAAGATATCATAACCCCGCTCAAGGACTGGTATGGAGGAGGAGAAAGTAACGTAGGACAAACAAGTATTCAACAAGCAAATAAAACAATCACTAATATTGAAAAAGGTACAGCTGATTTTCTTGGTGTAGACACTTCTGTTTCGTGTGCACTACTAAATATAGCAACAGGAGGGATGAAAGATTTTGCTCATGGTTTTATAAAGTTGAGCGACAAATCGGTTTCTGAGCAAGAAAAGGTAGGAGCACTATTTGATATGTGTGGAGGCCTTGAAGACCTGGGAGTAGATAATTATTTAAATAATTCTATAAGAAAACCTTTTCTGGAAA
>JBFMGH010000099.1:0-6332 GCA_040752795.1 Cyanobacteriota bacterium | reverse complement strand
GTATATATTCAACTAAAACATATTTATTTTGAATATCTAAAGCCTCTAAATAGGACTCAAATGCCTTATTATAATCTTTCTTAACGTAATAATAATTACCAACAGTTCCTAATAAAGCGGATTTTAGTTTTTCAGTAGTTATATTTTTATCTTCAATTTTATCAAATTTACTTATTAACTTATTTAATAAGGATTTTGCTTTATCGAAATCGCTTTCATTTAAGGCGATTTCAGATAACCCAATTTCATTATCTATTTTAGTTTCATCATCTGATGTCAAATCATTAGAATCATTAAAATATTTCTTTGCTTCATAATAATTACCTAAATCAAAGTAAATTCTACCTAAAACGTTTAATAGCTTTGATTTAACGGTAAATAAAGGATAATCATTTTCTGTAATTTCTATTTCTTTTTTTAAACTCAACAATTCATCAGCTATAAGCCTTAAATTTAGATCACTTTGATTTTTTTTGTATTTACAAAATAGCTTGTTATAAGTATTTATAATAAGCATTCTATAAAATTCAAAGCCACTATTATTATTTTCTTCCTTCTTTAATAATTGATTTGCTGTTAGATAGGCTTTCTCTGCATTGTTATAATCAGCTGTTTCTAAATAATAGCTTCCAATTCTATCATAGCATTGAATTTCACCTAAATAATCCTTTTGAGAATTATAGAAAGCTGCTAATTTTCTAAGTTTTTCTATACAGGAAATATTTTCATATTCATCAATATTTTGTCTGAGTAAAGTATCACATATATTATAAGTACAATCTGCTTCTAAAATACTGCATTTTTTGCATTTATAATTACTTGCTAATTGTTTTGCTTCTTCATATAGCTTAATAGCTTGCGAGTAGTCTTTTTGTTCTTTTTGAATATTGCCCAGTCCTTTAAGGCATTCAGCCTTAAGCTTAATATTACTGATTTTAATTGCATGTGTTTGTATTTCTTCCCATATTTTTTTTGAATCCTGGTATTTTCCATCTTGAAAATATTTAACAGCCTTTTGTTTACATTCTGCTAAATTATCAATGCACTCATTATCTGCTAAGACAGGTAATTGCAATAAGAAAACTAACATTATACTGATTAATGTTCTATACATTTTTACCTCCATTTACCAGATAGAATGAATGGTGCCCAAAAATATGGGTGAGAGTAGGAGAGACCTTCTTCTCCAAATAGAGTAAAGTCTGGGTTTACAGTTCCTATAAGTTTAAGCTTGGCATTTCTTAGTGCTTCAGTATTATTAATATTTTCATCATTGTTTTTGATATCATAAAAATCTTTCATTAAAAGCATTGAAGAATTATCATTAACCTTCCACAGGCTCATAACAAGATTATCGGCTCCGGATATAAGAAAACTTCTTGATAATCCTATAATTCCTTCACCACCCTCAAGCTTTCCTAAACCTGTATCACAAGCAGATAAAACAACGGTATCAGCATTTATATCGAGACCTATTAATTCATATGCATATAATATTCCATCCATACCTTTTTCTTTGTCGTTTTCGGATAATGTTTTGTTTTTTCTTGAAAGTAATATACCTGAAAAATATGGATCTCTATCATTTAAAATTCCATGAGTTGAGAAATGATAGTTCTTATAATTACCCATTTCAGGTTTTATTGCTTCTTCTGTGGCTTTTTGTTTAAGTAATAGTAATGTTTCTTTGTTTTTATTGTTGAAAATATTGCTTATATACTTGCCTTCTTCTTCTGCAAATTTTAAATCTGAAGTAATAGAAATATTTCTTGTATTTACTGGTAATGTTAAAGATCTTTGATTAGATCCTTCCTCAGTATCAAGATACGATAAATCCGGGTTAGCAACTATTAAGAGTTCTTTTTGCATTGATTTTTTCTTAGGTTTGTTAAGAATTTTTAGCATTGAAGCTGATGGAAGGTAATTGATATTTACTTCTTTGATTAAAAAAGGAACTTCTTTATATTCTGAAAAAGCTACATTATCTTTGTTTTCTGATAATACAAAGTCATTACTAGCCACAAGTGCTTCAAAAGGTAAATAAAAGAGTATGTTGTCAGGAATTATAGTTAAATTTTTATATTTATAGTTACCATTTTTATCTTTTAAATATTTACTAACAGGTTTTATTAAGTATTGATAAAGTTTTTTAGCACTATCAATATTAAAATTTTCAAGATAATCAATAATATTTATAGCGTCTGAACTGCCAGCAGCTTTGAATGAATCATTAAAAGAATTAACTAATTCTTTTATTTCCTCTTTAGTTAAGTTAAGCTTGACTCCTTCAATTCCATTTTTAGATAATACCCATATATATAGGTTATTATTACCTACGAAATACTCAATTAGAGCTGTATCTGAATATTCTGGTTTCTTTAAAATACCTGCTATTTCATCATATGAAGCGGCTTCAGGAAATCGAAGCTGTTTATATTTAGGATATTTTTTATCAAGTTCATGTTTAAAAGATTCTAACTGATTCCTGAGGTTTTGAAAATCTTCGCAAGACTTTGTTCTTTGAAATTCCGGCATTTGAAGATTGTCATTTTGAAAACCTGAATTTAAGTTTTGACCTATACAAAGCTTTTGGTTTTTTTCTTTTTGGTTCTCTAAAGAATTTAATTTTTCAAGATCTTCTTTACTGATACCAGCAGAATATTTTGCATCATTTCCTGCAATGGATTGAATTAAAAGCCTTGCTTTAGCTCTTTCTGAAAGTTTAAAAGCACCTTCTATGTCACTAAGTTCGAAAGAAGAGTCTATTGCACCATAAAAATAGTCAAGAAGCTCAGTAGAAACTCTTTCTTTACCAGTTTGAACCGAAGAATAATAACGAAGGTCTTCTAAAGCTTTAATAGCTTCATTATAATAGGTTCTAACGAATTCATAATGCTTCGATTTTTTATAAAGAATGGCTATATTTGAAGCGATTAAAGCAATATTTTGGTAATTAGCTGTATTGTTAATATTATTAAAAGCTTTAGTAGACCAATTAGCAGCTTTTTGATGTTTACCTTGTAAATCGTATATGTCGGCTATATTATTGTAGGTTACTGATATAGTGGGATGATTTTTACCTAATTTTTTTTCTTCTATTTCTAAAGCTTTAAAATACCACTTCAGAGCATCTTTAAATTTTACTTGATTACGGTAGGCACAGGCTATATTATTGTAGGTTACTGATATACCAGGATGATCTTTACCTAATTCTTTTTCTTCTATTTCTAAAGCGTTAAAAAGCAACTGCAAGGCATCTTCATTCTTTTTTTGATCAATGTATAAAGTGGCTATATTATTATATGTAGTAGCTATAGATAGATAATCCGGATTTGAATTTTGTTCTTTTGCTTCTAAAGCTTTAAAATACCACTTCAAAGCGTCTTCATACTCCCCCTGTTCATTGTATATAACAGCTATATTATTATAAGTTATTGCTGTACTGTTATGATCTTTGCCTAATTTTTTTTCTTTTATTTGTAAAGCTTTAAAATACCAATCCAAAGCGTCTTCATATTGACCCTGATTTTTATAAACAAGTGCTATATTATTATATGTATTTGCTGTATAAGGATGATCAAGGAATAAATGTTTTTTACATATATCATTTGCTCTTAAAGAATATTTAAGAGACTCTTTATATTTGCCTTGACTACGATAAATACCTGCTATATTATTATATACGTTGACACAATTGGCATAATCTGGAACAATACCTAAATTTTTTTCATAAATGTTTAACGCTTTAGAATACCACGTAAGAGCATCTTCATACTTGCTTAAATCATAATAAGTTTTTGCTATAGTACAATAGGTTTTGGCTACTGAGGAGTGATAAGGTCCTAATCTTTTTATATATATTTCCAGTGCTTTATTGTAAGCTTTTAAAGCTTCCTCATGCTGGCCAACTTTATTGAAATTTTTTCCCTGAGTATAGTAATAATCAAGATTGTCAGAAAAAAAGGTTTGTGACAATGTAGGAGAAACACACAAAAACAAAATACAAATTGTTAAAAATAACCTTTTAAACATGGTTAAGCTCCCTTAGAACTATTTTTCTTCCTTATGGCAATATTGTTTTCTTAGAGCCTTTGTATCTTCGCATTCTTCAGATTTTTTACAAAGCCCAATAATGAAATAGACTCTACTTAAGAGCATTGAAAGTTGCTTTTTATCCTCTTCAGAGTTAATTACTTTTTCAGCTTCTTTGTAATATTTTATAGCCTCATTATAAAACTTCTTTTTATGATAGAAAGCTCCCATAATAAGGTTTTTTTCAAATGGAGTTAAGTTGTTATCTATCTTTAACTCTTTTTCCAGTTGTAAAAAGGCTTCATTTAATTTTTTCTTCTTGAGTTTGTCCTTGATATAAAAACAGGCTTTTCTACTCATATCTTCAGATTGACCAGAAGGTTTGACACTCCAGCAGTAGTATTTGTTTTCTTTTAAATAAATACTGTTTACAGGTAACGATAAAGAATGTTCTTCAGTTGTTGTGGTATAAACAGGTTCATTATAACTATATAAATTAAAATCAAAAGAATTGACATCACCATAAACAAACCATTCAAAAGTCGGATTGTTATCAAGAATATTGTTATTAGGATAAATTAATTCAATATAATTATCTGAATTGAGGTAATTTTCATTGCAACAATTGTTTGTATCTCCTCTTGAGGTTATACAAGTTCCACTGGTAGAGTAAGTAGCTCTTTTTAAGAATATTTTAACTTTTACTATCTCATTATTTTGAGTGTTTTCTTTTATTTTAACGTCCTTTTCTTCCGTATTTTCAGCATATGAAAATATTATAAATGTTGAATAAAAGATACAAAGAAAGATTATTATGTACAAATGCTTATTATTCATGAATTTAAGACCATCATACTTAATTGATTTACAGATTTAGTTACTCAAATTATCTGGATTATATGTAAGTTAGCATGTTTTTTCAAACAAAAAATAGTATTAGCTGCTGTTTTGACATATATCAGCGTGAAAGAATTCCATAATTGTCTTCTTTAATGTTTTATTAGCGCAAATATAATTCTTTAGATTTCTTTATCATTATTAAACCTATCTTCTCCTTTAACAACCAAAAGAATACTCTTTAATAGCTGTAAAACTATTGGAAAAAAAATAAACTTTTACAGTTAAAATTAAGTACTTTAATGTGCTAAGAATAAGTATTATTGAGAAATTAGTATAATACCCCTGTACTCAATGATTTTGTATTTTATGTAAAATACTGTTATTACAGTTATTTTTGTCTAAAGGGTAAATACTATGTTTCAGGTGATAATAAAAACAAAATTGACTATATCATTAACTATAGCCTTGATTTTTTTGTTTATAGTATTTGTTTTTTGCAATTATACTTTAGCTGATGATAATAAAAAACCTCAAAAACACATATCAATCAATAGTGTAAATCTAAAAACTCTAAGAGAAGATGAAATGGAAGCAGTAAAAAACCTGAAAAAAACAGTAGAAGTCTTAAAAAGTAAATATCCCGGTTTAATGTTAAAAGATAAAGCCTGGCTAGGAACACTTAATGCTTCTCAGCATAGTGTAATACAGGATCAATTTCTCAGTACAGAGAATTATGTTGTTATTGCATCAGGTGATAATAAAGCAAAAGATATTGACCTGAAGGTTTTAGACAGTAAAGGCAAAAGATTAGAGTTTAATGTTAATAAAGCAAAAGATGCATATGTATATATACCTAAATCAAATATCTATTACCCAGGTGAAATACTAAAAATCATTGTATATATGCATAGTACAAAACAAAAGCCTGGGGTTTTTGCTCTTGGAGTGGGTTTTTTCTAAAACTAACATTGTAAATATAATTTCTGGAGGCTTTTTATAAATGAAAAACATAAAAATATTATTAATCATAACTTTTAGTTATTTTTGTCTCTTACCATTGCTATTTGCAGAAGAAAACACTGACACAAAACTAACAAAGTATAATAATATTACCTTTCAAGATAAATATTTAATGCTGGATGAAAATACTAAAAATTTAGTTGATTCTAAAATTAAGCCATTAGAAGATAAAATTCTAAAATTGGAATTAAATATTAAGGAAATGAATACAAAATTACTAAATACAATTACTAATACTGAGATATCTCAGGATGAAGCTATATCTAAACAAAAGGAAATTAATCAATTAATTAATGAATTAACAATTTTAAAACTTAAAAAGCTTTTAACAATAAAAAAAGAAGTTAACCCTATTCCTGTAGAACAGTTAAATAGATCTATGAAACCAGAAGTAAATGATAAAAAATCTGAAGAAAATAATAGCACGCTTAAAATAATAA
>JBFMGH010000098.1:0-6043 GCA_040752795.1 Cyanobacteriota bacterium | reverse complement strand
CTATAGTAAACGCATGAAATTATGAGACATAACTGGAAATCATGAGGGTGTTATGCCCGCCGAAGGCGGGCATAACACCCGAACCCTTTATTTTCTGAAGTCTATTTTATTTATGCGTTCATTATATCAATCCACAGAAGTAAACAATAGATGGCTTTAAATTACTCCAGGGTGTTTTTACCTGTGCAGCTTGTCTTTTATAGCAAAATACTATCAATATCAAAGAGGCCGATTAACAAAAACGGCCTCTTTCCCTACAGAATTTTGATTATTAAATATTATATCTATGTATTGTTGATTTTGGAGGTTTTGGTTTATCAGGGTCTTCTTTAGCTTCCTTAGCTTTTTTTCTTTTTTCTTCTTCTCTGCGTTTTAATTCAGCTTCCCATTCATCACCAAGTTCATCATAGCCTTCTTGAAGAGGTCTATATCTATAGTCAGCATATCTTTCAAATAGTGTTAAGAGTTCTGTTTTATCTTTTGCAGATATTTCTTTGGCCATAACTGCAGAAAGAACTCTTTCTTTATTAAATACAAGTGTTACACCGTCTTTAATATCAATCTTATCTCCAGATAGGCTGAAGTATTTGTCATGTATTTTAGGAATCTCAAGAATATGGTCGTGGGTATATTTTATAAATGTATTACCATTTTGATCGACGAATTTTTTATGGAATTTGAATTTCTTATCTTTACTAATGCCCAGATCATTTTTATGTTCGTCAAGCAATGCTTCATAATGTGGGGCAATAAGTTCTTCATCCGGTAAATTGAATGGAATAATTCTTGCCTGTTGTTCTTTATGGTTTGCTATATCATCGTCATTCAAGATATTTCTGGCTTTAAAAACATCAATAAGTATATTTGAATTTTTTCCGCCAAATTCAAGTTTATCTATTATCAACATTGCTTTAGCCACATCTTTAAAATTAACTTCAGCAGCAGGTAAACATAAGAATGAACGGTTAAATATTTTACCTATAGTATCTTTTGCTTTTATCAATGACATTTTTTGATTGTTATAAGTTGTTAAATTATTTTCATAAAGTGCCACAAAGCTATCATACAGTGCTCCTACAAGAAGCTGAGAATAAATATGTGGTTCTATACCAAGGCCATCCATTTTACTTGGGATAAATTTCAAATCTGAAATATTGTCAGGTCTTTTATAAGAATTAATGGCACTTCTTAAACAGGGTTGTTCTTTAGATAATATTTGTCTGCCAAATTGAATATCAAACATACTAACAATATTATCTTTTCTCAGGTCACCTTTTGTTTCTTCTAATAACCTATCTACAATTCTATTACTATGCAAATCACGCAACATAGCATTAAAATCTGCAAATGCTTCGTGTATGCCTACAGTAATAAAGCATTTTGAATCTCCATAATAATTTTCCAGGCCATCCAGTTTAGCGTGAGAAGTTTCATGTGCTATAGTATCTGCTGATCTTGCAGCAAAAACATAAGAATCTTTTTCTCTTTTATTTTCTCCTATTAATAGGGCAATTTCTTTACTTGATCGCGAATAAAATGCATTATCCCACGTTTCAACATATTCTCCGGTGCTGCCATTAAAAAATCTTGCGTGTGCATTAAGTTTAATGGGAGAATCAAAGGCCCAGGGAACATCTATGCCCCAGTAATTGTTTATCATATTTTTTGTTTCTTCCGCATGATAAAGGGCATTAACCTGATCAAATTCTAAAGTATCATCAGGAAAAATTAAATCTCCTGTTAAGTCTGGAACTATTGGATCAATTTTTGTATCTGTAACTATAAAATCATCCGTTCTTAGAGGTACATTTGGATGGACTCCTGTAATATGCCTTAACGAAGGTGTTTTAAAAGTCAGAAAGTCTGCTTCGTTTATCATTACAGCTCTTTTAATATCCTTAGCTTTGAGTGATGACTCAACACGTTTGGATTTATCAATAAATTTAACCCTGCTTAATAGAGCAAAAGCTGGTATTTGGTCCAAAGGTAATTTTTCTTCAATGCCAGGATTATTTTTAGGCAATGTCAAAACACCTTTAGGTACTATATGGCTTTTATCCTGCAATCTACCATCATTGACATTCTTTTTAGGAGTATCTTTTTCCCCTCTAAATGGAACATTTTGTATATATAACATTTAATCTCCCCTGAATCGGTCTCTCTCTCCAATTTGTAGGACTATATTAAAATAAAAGAACTTTTTGCTAATCCCCAAATTTATACTACTTAAAACATAACCAAAATGCTAATCATATTGATACTTATTTTACATTATTGTTACGTTTGTATGAGTTTGTAGTTTATTTTTATTAGGTTTTAGATAATTGAAATAATTTCAAACTTTTCTCAAAAGCAATACATGTTTTTTCAATGTCCTGATCTGTATGAGCTGCAGACATAAAACAGGCTTCAAACTGACTTGGAGGCATATATATACCATTATCAAGCATGTTAATAAAATATTTAGCGAAGAGTTTTATGTCAGAATTCTTTGCGGTATTATAATCAATAACTTCTTTATTAGTAAAGAATATACTAAACATTGAACCTATATTATTAATGGTTATAGGAATATTCATTGCAATTGAAATATCTTTAAAACTATTACAAAGAACTCTGGTTTTATTTTCTAATTGATCATAAGGTGGATTATTCTTTAACAGGTTTAAAGTAACAATGCCAGCTGTCATAGCAAGAGGATTACCTGATAAAGTGCCTGCCTGATAAACTGGTCCAGAAGGCGCTACCATTTCCATAACTTCTTTTTTACCACCATAAGCACCTACTGGTAGTCCTCCTCCAATTATTTTACCCATAGTTGTAAGATCAGGCATAATATTATATAACTGTTGTGCACCACCAGAACTTAGTCTAAAACCAGTCATAACCTCATCAAATATTAATAATGAACCATTTATAGAACACAGCTCTCTTACAAGCTCTAAAAAACCATCTTTTGGTAGAATACAGCCAGAATTACCAATAACTGGCTCAATTATTACAGCAGCTAATTCATCCCTATAAATCTTAAAAGCTTCTTTTAAACTGCTAAAATCATTAAAATCAATAATAATAGTATCTTTGGTAACCTCCTGAGGTACTCCAGGTGAATCAGGTAAACCAAGTGTCGCAACACCAGAACCAGCCTGAACTAATAGTGGATCCAGTGCACCATGATAACATCCTGAAAACTTTATTATTTTGTTTCTTCCAGTAAAGGCCCTTGCTAGTCTTAGAGCTCCCATTACTGCTTCAGAACCAGAGTTTACAAATCTCACCATCTGAACAGAAGGAACCATTTCGCATACTAATTTTGCAAGTTCTATCTCATGCTCATTAGGTGCACCAAAGCTAGTGCCATTAGAAATAATTTTTTTTATTATTTCAACAACTTCTGGATGAGAGTGACCAAGAATCATAGGGCCCCATGATCCTACATAATCAATATATTCTTTATCATCCACATCCCACATATGGCTTCCACAAGCCCTTTTAATAAAAAGGGGCTCACTATTTACAGACCTAAAAGCTCTTACAGGGCTATTTACACCACCTGGCATATACTGCTTCGCTATAGAATATAGCTCTTTAGACTTGCTCATTGTAATTCTCCATATTTAAAGACATTTAATAGTTAATAATTTGTATGAACCTCGTCTGGTTTTAAAGTTGATAGAATTTTTTTCTTCATTTCAATTGATGGTGATATAATTTCTACAACCACATTACCTTTAGAAGCTACTACATTAGAATTACCTACTTGCTTTACTAACTTTTTATATAACTTTTTAGTATCACCAGATCCTGTTGTTTCTATATAGTTTATTTGAGTTTTATTTTCATCATCTGTAAATACATCATTCTTTAATGATAATAACTTAACACCAAACTTTTTTTCAAACTGCTTTAAAGCTGATATATCTACATAAAATGTATTAGTTAATTTGCAGTTATCATTAATGTGTGCTGGTATTATTGATATTTCTTCAACAGCTTTAGAGGCATATTGAGAATTATTTGTCTGTGCTAGCAATCTACAATTATTTTGAAAAAAAAGTGTAACAACTAATAGTAAAGCTATCAACAAACTCTTTTTCATATTTAACCTTTCATTTTTATAATTATTTAAACATATAAATATTATTTAAAATAAACTATAAGGTCAATATTTAAGGCTGATCATTCACTGATTATTTAACTTCTTATATGACATTTCAAGATATCAGCTAGCATAACTCTTTTTTATAAAATACAAATGATTTAAAACCCGTTAAATTCAGGGCTTATTTCTAGATATATAATAAGTTTTTACTTTATATAAAGCTATTCTAATAATTTATTACCATACAATTAAATAACAACTTATGGTTTTTTCTTTTTTTTGCTTTCTTTCTCAGGATGTTTAGCTATATCAACATCAGGATCATCATTTAATTCATCTTCAAAATCTTTTTTAGCAGGTGCTTCTTTATTAAACCAATATTCAAAGGAATGAATAGTGCCACAATATTTGCATACTGCATGAGAATTCATAAACGCAAGATCAGGAATAAATTCAAAACCGTCAATATTAATAACTATTTCACCATGCTCGTTATACGTCTGTTTAAATACACCCGGACCAGTATAATTTGCACTTAGCATTAGACTAAAGTTGTCAACACTATCACATTCTGTGCATTTAAACATTGTCATGGGCTTCCTTTAATTGCTTTCTATTAATGATATCAAAGTATAAAAGAGTAAAACAAATAGTTCCAAAAGGAAGCATTCCGGCTGTTACCACTCCATCTATAGTTAATATAATAATCGTTTTTGAAATTTCAGCTGCTGGATTCTGAAAAAAAGCTAGAGCCATATTTATACTCTGCAATATTGGTGATGAATACTGAACTTCAAGATGAGATATTTGTGTTATAACTGTATCAACAAATCCTAATATTAATCCTGTCAAAATATGAACTATACCAAGCAATTCACAGGTTAAATGTGCTACTAAGGGAAATATTATTCCGGTAATAATGTATAGAATTATAAGTAATACTACAGTTCTAAAAAAGTTTTTATCTATTAAATTAAAACTTTTTTTGAATACATCAATAACCGCAATTTCTTCAAAAGCAAAAACCTGAAATGAAAGGCTAAAATATACTGATAAACAAAGTACTAAAATTAATGATATAAACCCTGATATAATTATTAACAGCCATATAAGCCAGGTAAGACTATCAGGCAAAACAAAGCCAAGCAAAGTTGGCACAAGAGGAATAATAAATCCTACAATCCACAGTAACATCATTAAAGAAAGAATATAAACATAATCTTTTTGCCTTAAATTAACATATTCAGAACATGCTTTTGCTGTAACCCCCTGATCATTTTCAATAATACCTTTAGCTAGCCTATTCAAAGATACCATCGCAATAAGATACGCCCAAAAACCCTTTAAAAACAATGCAAAACCAGGTATACAGGCTATTATCATACAGGCTACAACAAATTCCTTATGTTCAATGGTAAATTTTAATTCAAATAGATTTGGCAACCCGAAGGCTGCAAGAAATATTAATGGTATACCTATTAAATGAGCTGCTATTGGAAATACCATTACTCTGGTAAACTTGAAAAAATTCATAAAATAAAGCCTGAATGCTTCATTTATCATTTTAAATATTGATTTTTCTTTATCGAGTATGATTTCCATTAAAACTTATTTCAAATACATAATATGCCTGTTTAAATCTATTTTATAGATTTTAAAGCCAGTGAGTCAATTTTAAAAAGTTATTTTAACCTAAATTATTAAATATATTTATCACAACAATTATAATCAATAAAATTACTTAATATCAAAATTCTATTAATATATAGGCATCTAAAGATACCAACACCTCTTCTTGATTATTTATATATGAATAATTTAGGGAGTTAATATTCAATATCAATAAATATCTGAAGTAAACGATATATGGCTTTAAATTATTATAGGGTGTTTTGGGGGGGGGGGGGGGGGGGACAACCCAGCCCCGCACGGAGGGGCGGA
>JBFMGH010000097.1:0-4216 GCA_040752795.1 Cyanobacteriota bacterium | reverse complement strand
CCTGTTAAATATTTACAGTGTGTTAAATGCATAAATCTTTAACTTAAGTCATTACTTGAGCCTTGAGAGTTTGTAACAAATTCACGAATTAACCGGGTTAATAAAGTTAGAAGAATTATTACCGATAATAATTATAGAGGTCAAATGTGTATTTTTGATATGAAATCAAAAGGCTCGGCTATTATAGAATATGTAATTCCAGCGGCATTGATAGGGCTTGTCGTTGGACTTGGGCTGTATTATATGTATCAGAATAATATGTTAAACAAATTTATGACCACTTCAATGAATGCTAATGTTGATATATCTTCTGGAAAAGCAATTTTGAACCCAAACTTAGAGCCAACAGACATACTGGTATCTCAAACAAGTGCACCATCAACGGGATGTATTAATGGTACTTGTAGTCTGGTTTTTGATAATTATATTTTAACAGGTATACCACAGGATTTTAGTGCTTTTGTAGAAACAGCAGGAACTTCTGGCGGTACAGATACATTTGCCTCTCTTCTTGATCAGTTAGCCCAGCAGCTTCAGGTTCAGGGTGATGAGAAAAGTGCCAGAGAATTAGGACGATTTAGAGATCTTATCAGGCTGGAAGCTGATATGTTTAGATTCGTTGAAGATTTTGTTAAAAATGGTGCGGATGATAAGGCCCTTAATGAAATGTATTTTAGTAAATCAATGGCCGAACATGGCTATCAGGTGCCGGCTGATCTTATATATGCTTTACCGAATGTGAATATTAATAGATCACCTTCGGGGTTGTATGCTTTTGATAATGAAGTTGGCTTCGGTCAATATTATATTTCTCAAGGTTTTACTAGTAATGCTAACACCAGTACTGGCTATGCAATAGCAGATCAGTATAATAAAATTATGAGTAATTCAGCATATTCAGATAATATGAAAAGTGTTATATCAGAGATATACAAAGGTGTTGCAGATTTATCATATCAAGGGCAAGCTGTTTTTAATGCAACAGCACAACCTACCGAAGGTGGTAGTGCTGGGTATCAGAAATATGATCCTGTTACAGGCAAAAAGCTTGAAATTGTTAATTTTAATTGTGGTCCGGTAGATAATATTGTCCATCCAAACTTATCTTTAGAGGTTGATATTCTTTCAAGTGTTAAACCTTGATGAATGATTTTAAAATGAATCTATTTTAATAGTGTCTGGTGAAAATAAGCACCGATAGCAAATGCTGTAAAGCCCGCTAATAAAACAAGATAGAAGTTGACCTCTTTTTTAAATAAGAAAATAAGTGGTATAAAAAATAATAATGTAGGAAAAATTCCCCAGAAAACTGATTTAGAGAAGTTGGCAAGTAAATTATAATCCCTGGATTCATAGTAGATCCAGAATAATGATAAGAGAGTAGTTAATGGCATTGCAGCTATGAGCCCACCCAATAAAGTGTATTTTTTAGATATTTCTGTTATAACGCCAATGATAACTCCTGATAAGATTATTTTAAAAACTAAAAACGCACTCATGGTTACTTGATTCTCCTGTATAATTGTAATTTATGTTAATCCACGTAAGTAAACGATATATGGCTTTAAATTATTCCAGGGTGGTTTTTATAATCTGGAATCTATAGATTACTTTCAAGGATCAGTATAATAATTATACTAAACGATATATGAAAAGTAGCAATTATAAAAAACTTTCAAAGTTTTGAAACTAATGCTTGACCGATTTATTGTTTTCCTATTGTGAATAATTGTGTTTTGGTTTTAAATTTAGTTGGGGTAACAATAATGTTATTGTTTTATGAGAAGAATTAAATTTATTAATGTTGCAATTATTATTGTTTTAATATTACTTTGTGCTGGCTGTGGAAGTAATAGGCCTTCTGATACAAAAGTATTAAAAGTTGGCATAAATTCAACAGCTCCGCCATATGGTTTTTATGATGAAAATACAAATGAGCTATCCGGCTTTGATGTTGATATTGCAAGAGAACTGGCCAGAAGAACCAATAAAGAACTTGTTATTGAAGAATATTCTTTTCAAAGAATTTTATATTCTGTCTTAAACAATAGAATAGATTGTGGTTTTGGAAGTACATATATTACTGAAGAGCGTAAAGAAAAACTTGGTTTTACTGAACCATATAATATTGATGTAACAAAAATCGCAATACATGCATCTCATAAAGATATTAATACTCTGGATGATCTTAAAAAATCCAATATTAAAATAGCTTCGAAAAATGGTACAATATATGCCCAAATATTAAAAGAAATAGGCTTTAGTGATAATCAAATAGTCATTTATCCGGAGCAGGCGGACCTTAAGTTAATAATTCAAAAAGATCATAATATGGGGGTTGCAACAGGACACAGGAGACTTAGCTATCTGGTGCAAAATAAAATTCTTGATCTTAAGTTTATTGACCCCCCCATAGTACCACCACAATATTGTGGAATTACTGTAAATAAAAATAATACAGAACTAATTGACCGCTTAAATATTGCTTTAAAAGAAATGAAAGAAGATGGTACGTATAAAAAAATTGCAATGAAATGGTTTAAGCATGATCCCTTTGAAGAGTATTCTTTAACAAAGTAATACTTTAATAATTTAATTAATATCATTTAAAAATAAACTGGCAGCACCATATATTCCGGCATTGGTTTTAAGTTTGGCTGGCATAATAGGTGTTTCAGAAGCAAAAATATTATAAGTGAATTTTAAAGCTGTAGCTCTAACTTTATTAAAGAATAACTCTCCAGTAAAAGAAACTCCACCACCTATTACAATCATATCAGGGTCAAGCAAATTAATCATTCCACCCAGCCATGCACCGATATTGAAGGCACTTTCTTCTATTAATGCAATTGATAAAGAGTCATTTTGCTTTGCAAATTCAGCTATTTGTTTTGCAGAAATTTGGTCAGGGTTATCAGAAAACGACTTTAATAATGAGTTTTGAACCTGATTTGTTATTATAAGCTCTTTTGCTTTACTGGCAATTCCTGTACCTGAAGCGATACTCTCAATACATCCAGGTGCATTGCAATTACATTTAATCTTATCATGATAATTGATTGATATATGCCCACCTTCACCTGCCAGGCCATTTTTACCATGATATATTTTTCTGTCTATTATTATCCCCGTGCCGATACCAGTGCTAACTGTAACATAAAGAATGTTGTTGAGATTTTTAGCTGCACCAATTAAAATTTCTGCCAGTGCAGCAGCATTTGCATCATTTTCTACTTTGATAGGAACTTTATAATAGCGTTTTATAAGTTGAATTAGATTAGTATTCCAGAGCATAGGCAAATTAGGTGGATTAATGATATCTCCTGTTATAGGATTAATAGGCCCGGGACAGCATATACCAATACCTTTTATAATGTTAATATCAATATTATTATTCGTTAATAAATTATTAATGCCTGTAATTAATTGATTTATAAATATTTCTTTAGGTTTATCCGCTAATGCAGGCAGGGTTATTGTATCAATAAGATTACCATCTAACTTCAACAGGCCATAAGAGATCTTTGTTCCTCCTATATCTATTCCTATAATATTTTCTTTAATCATTTATTAGCTCCTAAGTCATTAAATATCATAATTACATACATAAATAGATTTATTAGTTATTGATTACCGTAAATACGATTTTTTAAATAATTTTTGATATCTTTGTTAAATACGTATATTAATATACCACCCAGCAAAAGAAAAGCCAGAATAACAAAAATTGAATAATCTTCATCTATTCTAAGACTATAACCAGCTTTGCCAGCTAGAAAATTATTTATACGTGATTCAATCTGTTTACCAGATTCTCGTGTGTTTATGAAAGCTTTAATTTCACCTTTATTAGTGTATAAGAAAACATCCGGAGGTGGGTTTTTCCTTGAATCAATAAGAAGTTTTTCTATTTTAGATTCAGCGCCAGTAATTTCAGAAATATCAAAATGGTTTTTTTCAGGCCCTAAAAATGTTACATGTGTTAAATCACAAAATCCAGTGTTATTATGGTAACGTATGCAGTTCAATGAAGCGTGTAAGGTTGTATTATTTAAAATCCAGATAACATAAACAACTATCGATATTATAATAATTATAGAAACAAGGGGTGATTTGTTTTCTTTTGGTTTTATCTCAATCATTTACAACCTGGTGATTAGAAAAATTCTATGAATAAATAATATAGTTGTATTAATACATAATAGTGTAAGAGATA
>JBFMGH010000096.1:0-2524 GCA_040752795.1 Cyanobacteriota bacterium | reverse complement strand
AGTTGAACTAAGAGTTAGCGAATTGTATTAATCAATAAAATTCATAAATCTTCCTAAAATATATCATTAGAAAATTTGAAAATACAGTTAAAAATCAACATAAAAATAATGCTTTTGTTAAAAAGCATTTTAAAAAAGGAGAGAGAGGGTAAGAGTTAAGAGATATAGGATAATAGGAGATATATTAGGGATAAATCAACGGGAAGTTATATTATTTTAAATTTATAAAGCTTTTACCAGTACAAGCAATTTATACTTTCAGCAACTGCATGTATTTTGCTTGCTGATTGTTTAAAATATCTTGTATTTTTAATCTTTTCCTTTAATTCTTCTATCTTTAATTTAACCATATGAAGGTCTGAATCATAGTCTAAGGATTTCTTATAGTTTTCAATAGCTAATTCATAACGATTTCTTCTTTCATACGCAACACCTAAATCATAAAAAGAGAATGCTATCTTAGTATCAATTTTTACTGGGTTATCAAATGTCATTAAACTTGCTGTCATTTCTCTTTCTCCTCCGGAAAATTTATTTCATAATTATTGTTAATCCAAGTTAAACCTTTAATTTAAAGAATTAAATTATTACATATTGATATATTCAAGTAGTTACATAAATTACTCCTTCTTTATAAAAGATTATATTGTGTTTTTAAACTTATCTACTTGCCTCTTAATTTATTAAAAAATTTTTTTAAACCGAATTGCCCAAACCCCTTTATTGCTAAATAAACAATCATGGGTAACGGTTTGTATATCCTTATATAATGGTAGTTTATAGGTTTTAAAACGGGTGTAACAATTTATTACACAGATATACAAACTCATTAATTAAAACACTGCTATTAACAAAAATACCCTGCCTCTATAATCTAGAATCTATAGATTACTTTCAAGGATAAGTATAAAACCAGTGTTCATTTTTGAAGCTAATAAAAATTTTGTTTGATTTATATTTGTGTTAACTTAAATGCCACGTGTTCCATAAACCTGAGTTGCTTCATCACTCCTAAAAGATGTTCTGTATCTTGCCTGTAGGTTATTTTTTCTTGCTTATATTGATGAAAATGAGCTTGTGCTTCATTTTTAGCAAAATTTATAAATAAATCTCTGGTTGTTTTATTATCAGGTAAGTTATATTTAACTATTGCTTCCTTAACAACTTCAGTAATATCTGTAACCTCTCTGTTATAGAAGCATTCATCAACAAAATATCTAAAGGCTTTATCGCATCTTTCAAAATCAACACCATTTTTCTGTGCAAATATTTTTAATTTATTGTCATGAAGTGTTATAGCCTGAAGGGCATGTGAAAATTCATGTGCTAGAACGGGAATTAAATCCTGATCAAGAGAATTAAAATCAACATAAATAGTTGAATCTTTATGAACACCATTATAGCTGTATGCCTGATCAGTCAGTGCAACAAGATGAACATTTTTTGATCTTTCTGGGATTTGAGAATAATCATTAATATAAATATCTCTATCTGGAACCATTTGTTTTACAAGTTGTTGAACCTGATAGATATTTAATTTATTCATTTTTGATAGCTCTTTTAATTTATCAGCAAACTGTGTTGTAAAATTATCAATGTGATTATTGACAATAATAGATAAAACTGCATCAAAAACATTATCCTGTGAGGCTTTATTTAAATTGACATACAATCTATTAATTACTTCAGGATCTTTTTCTCCTTCATAAAACTGTATTAAATGATATGTCAAATCTTTTTTTTCAGGATGATTTGATATTTTAATTTTTATATCAGGAAAATGCTTCTTTATTATTTCACTAATGGCAGCTTCATCTGCTTTGTTTTTGAATGCTTTTGTTAATGCTTCATTAAAATTAACAACTTTGTTGAAAAAATCACTGTCCTGTTGAATTTTATCATAGAAAAAATTACCATTAAAAGCTATTTTACTAGTTTTAACAGGTGATATTGAACCAGAAAAATTTACTGTATCTTTATTTAAATAGCCTTTAAATCCACTAAAAACTACCTTATTTGCAAAGCATGTGTTTGAAGCTTGCAAATAATTATCATTCCTGTTAATAGGGCTATAATATGTGCAAAAACCGATATTCAATAATAAATCCCTGAATTAAGCTATTTTGCAAAATAATTATAATATTTAAATTAACTCAAGAAATAAAATTGCCTGAATATATAATATTGTTATCTAATGTTAACTATTTAACCCGATTAATTCCGTGAATTTGTTACATTTACATAAAACCTGCTTCTAATGACATATTTAAAAAATACTGAATTTACACACTGTTAATTTAGATGATAGTTCTCAAAAGAACTACAACCTGCTCGCTGATTCCTGATTTGTGCGAATAATCTAGGTTAATACAATTCGTTTCCTATACAAAACTCTTTATTTAATTATTTATTTCAATAAATAATTAAATATAACTATTGTTTTAAAACTTTGTAACGTTATAGGCTAAAATAATTGAATTTTAATACTAGCTAATATAAAATTTATACTTGACTAATTTTATCA
>JBFMGH010000095.1:0-4755 GCA_040752795.1 Cyanobacteriota bacterium | reverse complement strand
TTCGTTGCTGCGCAACGAAAAACACCCTGCCCTCAATTCTCTAGAATCTATCATTACTTTCAAGTAATAGTATAAACATGATAAGCTTTAAATTTAGAAACTAATCAGGAGTAAGGAAAAACAACATGAATAAATTTAAATTATTTTTCTTATTTGCTTTCTTTGTTTTAATAATATTCAACCTAAACAGTTGTAATGTTAAAAATTTAAGTGAAAACAAGCTTAAAACCAAGTTTGTATGTGATGAAGATAAATATAATATTGACTTTGATAAATATAAAAGCTTAAAAAAGTATAATTATAACGTTGATATTACAACCTCTAAGGTGGTAGAAAAAACTTCTGATATAAGACAGAATTTATTAAAAATTAAAAATATAGAAATAGAATCCTTTTCATCTAACGAATCTGGCGGAAATATTAGAGCTTATATACCATATAGAGAATCTGAATTGATTGAAAAAATATTCGCCGGTGATCCTGAAATAACCAACTTTAGCAAAGGCAGCTCTGATATTGGCTCTTCATATGTTGAATATGCTGAAAAATATTATATAACAAAAATTCTCATGGATAATTTCCCTGAAGTAAATAATATTATTTCAAATGAAAGCTGTGACAAAATTGATACCAGTAATTTCAGAAGAATGCTTCAGGACAATATCAGAAGTTATGAGAGTACTATGACTTCGTATAAACAACAAATGAATAAAGTTGAATTATACATTTACATTAGAAAACAAGGACAATAATAAGGTTTTTTAGTTATAAAAGCAAAAGGCCAGCTATGCTGGTCTTTTTAGAATTATCACTTATGCACAAGCCTTATATATTTAAATAATTATGAGCATAAATATTTTTATTTAGAAGAACCTGAGCTGTTTTATAAAGTTTCAACTGTTCAGGATCATTTTTATCATATTCTATATCATCCAAATCACCAAATTCTGCCATCATATCATGTAGTTTAAGAATTAAATTATCACTTTCAGAAACAGTTTGTCTTGTTTTAACAACATTAACAATGTGTTTTAGGTCTGTATCAAATGCATTTACAATAGCACTATCAAGACCGCAGCCTATAGCTAAAAGCAAAAAAACATTATTAATCAAACTTCTGTTTTCTTTAGGAGAACCATTAGAAACATTAGATAAACCAACAATTGTTTTTACTGGTGGGTCAAAAGCTTCTTTAAAAACCCTTATAGAATTTAAACTCTCCATAACCTGATCCTGACTAACACTGACAGGCAATAATAAAGGATCTAATAATATTCTATGATTGTCTATTTCAAGCTCCATAGCTTTTTCAATTATTTGCATAGCAATTTCAAGCCTTCCTTCAGGATCTTTAGGTATACCAGAAATATTATTTAATGTCAGACAAATAATATTAGCATTATATTTTTGAGCCATAGGCATCATAGAATCTAATCTTTCAGGGTCGCCACTGGTAGAATTAATAATTGGAATACATTTGTTTTTTAACAGGGTCAAACCTTCTTCCATTTCATAGAGATTTGTTGTATCCAGTGACAGAGGAACACTAATAATATCAGAAATAGTTTCAATCAACCATTTCATTGTACCCTGCTGCTTTTTTGCCGGACCAATGTTAAGGTCAATATAGTCAACACCTGACTGTTGCTGCCTTAATGCCAGGTCTCTGATAAAATCAGCATTGCGTTCAACTATAGCAGCCCTGGTTTTTTTTGAAATTATATGAATATTTTCACCAATTAATAACATTTTTGTCTCCTCAAAATATATTTATAAAGTTTTTTCAAAAAGTTTTAAAGTATTAGAAAGTAACATAGCAATTGTCATGGGGCCAACACCTTTAGGAACAGGGGTTATAAAACTACATAAGTCTTTAACACCATCGAAATCTACATCTCCTACTAATTTGCCTGTTTCTTCACTTCTATTTATACCAACATCAATAATAACTGCTCCGGGTTTAACCCATTCTTTTTTAAGATATTTCTCTTTTCCTATTGCAACTACAATAATATCTGCATTTTGGCAAATTTTATCAATGTTTTGAGTTCTGCTATGACATATTGTAACTGTAGCGTGCCTGGATAAAAGTAAAATGCTCACTGGTTTTCCAACTATATTAGATCTACCTATAACTACAGCATTTTTGCCTTTAAGTTCAATATTATAATCCTCAAGAAGCTTTATAACTCCAAGTGGCGTACAGGGAATAGCAGCTGGCTCTAAACCCGAAAGTAATTTACCCATATTTACAGGATGAAAACCATCAACATCTTTCTCAGGGTCAATAGTCATAAGAACCTTATCAGTATTTATATGCTTCGGAAGTGGTAATTGAACTAAAATAGCGTGTATTTCTTTATCATTATTAAGTTTATTAATAATTTCAAGCAATTCAACTTGAGATGTTGTTTCTGGTAGTTGAATTTGCCTGGAATACATACCAATATTGCCTGCCATTTTTTCTTTTCTTCCAACATAAGCCATACTGGCCGGATCATTACCGACTAAAACTACAGCTAATCCTGGAACTTTATTGTGTTTAACTTTAAGTTTTTCAATTTTATCAGCAATTTCATTTTGAACTTTTTTTGATAGTAATTTGCCATCAAGTAAAGTAACCATAATAAACTCCTATTATCTTGGCAGGTTTAACCTGTAAAGTGTTTGTTCAAGTGATTGAGGAACTGGTGAGTTTGAATCAAGGTTAAAAATTGACTTACCAGCATATTCATATTCTCTCAGATTTTCATCATAAGGAATAATTCCTACTATCTCGAGATCAAATTTGTCAATAAGTGCTGAAATTGCATCGGGCAGGCTTCTTTGCCTGATTTTATTTAACAGCAATGTTGTTTGTTCAGGCAGAAGCATATCTCTGGCTGAATACTTAAGCCTTGCCGCAGAAGTAATTGCACTTCTTGAGCTATCAGCAAGAATAATTATTGCATCTATATCTGTATTTATAATATTTTTAAGATATCCAATATCATCCGCACAGTCAATAACAACAATATCATAATTATCCGATAGGTTTTTCATCCTTTCTCTAATAATTTTAGCCGTATAGCAGGTACACTCAAGAGAAATAGCATGCCCACTGGCTATCACATCTACTTTTTCATTAAAGGGAGAAATTATGTCTTCTATACAAATATCTGTATATTCCTGCTTGGAAATATTTTTCGGAACATCATAACTATATTTATGTTTGCCTGTTCTTATATCAAAAAGTGTTCCATTAAGTTTAACACCAAGATATCTTCCCAAATCACTGTTAAGATTAGCATCAATAGCCAAAATGGATGCTTCTGAATATTTTTCACTTAATAATTTAAGTAAGACTGATACAATAATTGTTTTTCCGGTGCCACCTTTTCCTGTAATTGCAATTGTAATACTCATAATAACTAAATATATTTACTCCTTAAAAAATCAGCCACATCTCTAGAAAGTTTTATTGCTTTTTCAGCGAGCTCAACACTAATACTACCTGTTCCACAAGAGGGTGTAATTATTGATTGTTTTAGAATTTTATCTTTATTTAAACCTTTTTCAACCAGCTGTTGAACAGTTTTTTCAAATATATCAACAACTTTTTCTAAATTAGCTTCTTCAACCTGTTTTGGATCAAGCGTTGGAATTAAACCCCAGGCAATATAACAATTGTTATTTAGATATTGTTTAATATCCTCAGGATAAAGCAAAATTGAATCAGCAAAATTATAGGCATCAAAATTCAGCATCCGAACATTAGAAGAAGTTATAATTGACCAGTCAGTATTACCACAACAATGTGTAAAACTAACGGCTCCATATCTATGAATAATCTCTGCAACAGCATTAAGGCTATTTATTATATCTTTTTTCTGAACGGTTAAAAAAGCCGAAGAGCCATATTGAGAAATAGTTGGTTCATCTAATGAAATTATATACGTACTTTCAGGACAAACTTTTTCAAATTCTTTAATTTGCCATAATGCTTTTAGACCTAGAAATTTTTCAACTATTTCTTTAAGTGTCTCGTCATAATAGACACATTTTTTGTCCTGATCT
The DNA here is from genome assembly GCA_040752795.1 of Cyanobacteriota bacterium. Lineage (GTDB taxonomy): Bacteria > Cyanobacteriota > Vampirovibrionia > JBFMGH01 > JBFMGH01 > JBFMGH01. The sequence goes on along the minus strand of JBFMGH010000095.1, from coordinate 699 downwards.
GTTAAGGTTGTTGCATAAGTAAATGGACCTGTAACCTGACCTTTAATAAAAGGAGGATTAAGATCTTTTGCAACATTTAACCAGGGGGCAAATGCACATGAATATTCTGGTGTTAAAGCATATTTATCTAGTAAAGAAAATTCTTCGCATTCAATAATTGATTCATAATCCATTAAAAATTCTTCTAATGCTTCAAAATATTCATCACTATTAGTATCAACAAAATACCTATCCTCTTCAGAATCATAAATAAGCCCTGGAAACCCTTTGCTATATTGTATAAACATATCCTCAGACCTGCTTACACAAGGCAATTGGGGCCATACAAAAATATGGGCGCATGTTTTGGCAAGAAATTTAACTGCTTCACTGGCATCTTTATGAGGAAGACTGCCGATACCAGTTGAAAGAAGGGAAATTTGCTGAATTGTTTTCATATACTTTATCTCTTAAAATTTTCATAGAATAATTCACTTGCAGATTATACCAAAAACCAAATTTATCTTAAGTTTAAATCTGACAATATTTTTTAAATTACTCTAAACAAAAGACATATGCATAATTGGATTAATTCTCAACTATACCAATCCACGTAAGTAAATTATATATGCTTTAAATTTACTACAGGGTGTTTTTAGGTGGACAGCACCCAAAAAAAACCCCCCCATAATTAACAGAAAGTTTTAACAAAATTAAAAG
>JBFMGH010000094.1:0-2070 GCA_040752795.1 Cyanobacteriota bacterium | reverse complement strand
TGTACATTCAGTAACACCTTATACTGTTTATGATAAAAAAGGTAACATACTTTGCTATAAAGGAGTCGCTCTAACACCAAACCTGGTCAGCCTTTTATCTCTTAATGAGCTTTATAAATTAGATATACAACATAACAAAGAGACCACCGAAGAACAACAGGAAAACTTGATAGTATCTAGAATTTCTCAACAAACTACAAATTACATTGTTGATATTACAGAAGAGTTTTTAAAAGCAGCTGAAAAAGGAACTCTTCCTGTTATAAAAAGTTGTTATGATGCAAGAGATAGAATAATAGAAGAAGTAAAAGAACATATTAACCTCATTAATCATATTGGAGAACTAAGAATATCATTAGACAATTATAGTATTTCTCACGGAATTAATGTTGCAACAATTAGTACTGCTATTGCTTTTAAAATGAATTTTTCAAAAGATGAAATTAAAGAAATTTCTCTTGGGGCTTTATTGCACGATATTGGTAAAACAAGAATACCTAAACAAATTCTAGAAAAACCGGAAAAACTTTCACTTAAAGAGTTTGAGGTAATAAAATTACACGCACCATTAGGATATAAAATAATAAAAGATGAATATAAAATGACAGATAATATAGCACTTGCAGCTTTAGATCACCAGGAACGTTATGATGGATCAGGATATAATAGAAAATTAAAAGGTGATAGTATATATAGATATGCTCAAATAATATCATTAGCAGATGTTTATGATGCGGCTGTTTCTGAAAAAGCCTATGCTCCATCTAAAACCTCTCGTCAGGTGGTTAAAGAGTTATTAAAAAATAGTACGCAATTTAATCCAAGAATCCTATACACTCTAGTTCATATGATTGATTATAATACTGGTGGTCTAAAAGAAAAAATACCCGTTTAAATCTTTATTTAATATTTGTTTAAAGTTAATATCACTAGATTTTTTAGTAATAAGAGTTAAAATAAGTCTTGGAAAAGTTATTATTAATATGGCTTTGCTTTTTTGAGGCAAAATCTTTTTTAACTGTTTAATTTTTTATTTATTTTTGATTGAATTGAAATAATTATGAATATATAAAAATAATAATCAATAAAACCGTTTAACAAATAGAAAGGAAAATAATATGAAAAAGGTTTTATTTGCACTGGTCCTCAGTATGTTCTTTATTAATTTAGGATCATCTAGCTCATTTGCTCAGGATTATTACAATTACAACTATGATCCGGTGAATCAAAATTTGGCTAGAGAAAATGAGCAACTAGCAAGAGAAAATCAAGAATTAAGAGATGAAAGGTATGATCCCTACATTGATGAAAGAAGAAAGAGCACCGTAGATAGTGCAATAAAAGATGCAGCCATAGGTGCCGGTGCTGGCTATTTTTTCTCAGGGCACGGACATAAAGTTGGTAATTCATTACTTGGTGCAGGCATCGGAACAGCTTTTAGTCTTTTAAAATAATTTAACTTTATAATGAGATTTTAAGAGGTATTTAATATGTATAAAAATATTTTAATTCCAATAATAGCAGCTATGACAATTATTTTTACTCTTTCAAGTCATACTTTAGCAGATTGTAAAAATGCTAAGGATCATTTAAATAAAGCATCTAACTACGCTAAAATGGGAGAATATAACTTAGCTATTAAAAATGCCCAGAAAGCAATAAAAATAAATGATGAATTTTCAGAAGCTTATTATTTAATGGGATTATCCTATAATGCTATGGGTAATTATGAACAGGCAATAGATAATTTAAATAAAGCTATTCAATTTGAAATTAACACTGCTCAAACGTATTATCTTCTTGGATCAGCTTATTGTGCTACTGGTAATTATGATCTGGCAATTAAAAACTTAGAAAAATCACTTGAAATTGACTCTAACTATAAAGATTCATACAATATGCTTGGATTAGCCTATATAAGCGATGGAAAACATGAAAAAGGTATTGAAAATCTTAATAAAGCAATGGATCTTAAAAATACAACGTATGAAACATATCATCTATTAGGATTAGCATACCTTAGCCTGAATCAATATGAAAAAGCTATAGAGAATTTAGAGAAATCTGTTA
>JBFMGH010000093.1:0-4894 GCA_040752795.1 Cyanobacteriota bacterium | reverse complement strand
GAAGAAAAAGGCGATAGTAAAACTTTTCACAAAATATTGTATCCTTATAATAAAAATTTTGTCTTTACAGTTGTTATTAGTATATCTGGACCAGCCTCTCTTCCAGAAGCAGAAAAACTTTTAAATACTATAATTATAAGTATTCTTAAAGAAACCAGTAAATAAATAGTTTTTCAAAACATCATAATATTATGTAATTATTTTGTTTAGCTATTATTATTAGATTTTTATTTAATATATAATATTTTTGATTTTTTAATGCAAGGAGGTTTTATGTATGAAAGGTAATATTAAATTATTATATTCAATAATAATCTTACTATTTTTATTTATATTATCCCCTTATATCATAACAGCACAAACGAGTGTTAATTCTGATAATTCTACTAATATTGATAAAAGCTTATTTGGCTATATTAATTCATCCGGAAATTTTGTAATCAATCCTCAATTTGATTTTGTATGGCAAAACTTTCAGAAGGGCTTTGCAGGTGTAAGTATTAATAAATCCTTTGATTATATTGATAAAAAGGGATCTATCGTCTTTAACCTTCAATATGATTCTATTGAACCTTTCTCCGATGGTTTAGCATTAGTAAAAATAAATAATAAGTATGGATTTATAAATACATCTGGAAATATTGTTGTTGAACCACAATATGACTATGCTGGTTCTTTTTCTGAAGGGCTTGCTTATGTTTTAGTAGGTAATAAATATGGTTTTATAAATAAAAGCGGAAAAATGGAAATAAAGCCATCTTTTGATTCTGTCAATAGTTTTTCAGAAGGTCTTGCTGGTGCTAAGCTTGATGGCCTATGGGGGTTTATTGGGAAAAATGGCAAATTTGCTGTAAAACCAAATTACTATTCAGTCGATAAATTTTCTGAAGGTTATGCTGCTGTTAGATATCAAAGTGGTTATGGTTATATTAATAATAAAGGGGTTATCTATATCCAACCTGATTATCAGGATGCAAGAAGATTTTCAGAAGGGCTTGCTGTTATATCAAATGGTGAAAAGTATGGATATATTGATAAAGGTGGTCAAATTATTATAAGTCTTAAATACGATAAAGCTTATGAGTTTTCTAATGGCCTGGCAATAGTATCATTAGATAAAAAATTCGGTTTTATAAATAAAAAGGGTGAATTTGTTATTAAACCTAATTTTGAATCTGCTTCAGAATTTTCTGAAGGATTTGCACTAGTCAAACAAGGTAAAAAGTTTGGTTATATAAATAATACTGGTAAATTTGTCATTGAACCACAGTTTGACGCAGCTTATAAATTTTCAGAAGGTTTAGCAGCAGTAAAGGTAAATAATTAATTTATTTTTATCCTTCACTAAAGCTATTCAATTTCGTTAATAGTAAAATAAGATCAATATGTCAAAAGAAGAAGAAATAAAGGGCTGTTTATTAGGTACAGCAGTGGGAGATGCTGTAGGTTTACCTCTTGAAGGAGTCTCCCGAAACCGTCAAAAAAAATTATTTCCAGATTTAGAATTCTATAACTTTTTTTTTCAAAAAGGTATGTTTTCTGATGATACTGAACATATCTGTATGACAGCAGAAGCGCTCTTGAAATCCAAAGGAGATGAAATTTTATTTCAAAAAATATTGGCCTGGAAATTAAGATTTTGGCTATTAAGTTTACCAGCAGGCATAGGATTTGCAACGCTTAGGTCTATAATTAAACTCTGGCTAGGTTTTCCATATAACAAAAGTGGGGTTTATTCTGCTGGCAATGGGCCAGCTATGAGAAGCCCCATAATAGGTGTCTGCTATGGAGATAATTTAACTAAGTTAAAACAATTGGTAAAAATATCTACTAAATTAACTCATTCAGACCCTAAGGCTGAATATGGTGCTTTAGCTATAGCTTATGCTGCTTACTTAAGTAGTACTCAAAATATTGTAAAACCAGAAGAATATTCAATAAAACTCAAAACTATTCTTGATGACAATGCCACTGAATTTCTTAAATTAATTGATAAAACTATTAATAGTATTGAATCAAATCATACAATAGAGGAATTTGCTCAAGAATTGGGGCTGGAAAATGGTATAACTGGTTATATGTACCATACAGTACCAATGGTTATTTTTTGCTGGTTAAAAAATCAAACTGATTATAAAAATGCTATTATAGATATTGTAAGGTGTGGAGGTGATACAGATAGTACGGCTGCTATATTAGGAGCTATTATTGGTGCAAATGTTAAAGAAAAAAGCATACCTGATAAATGGATCAATAACTTAGCTGAATGGCCTCGCACTGTTAATTGGATAAGATCTTTATCATATCAACTAAATAATATGATAAGTAATAAAAAAATTGATAAGTATTATTCAATATTCTTTTTAAATCAGCTTATTAGAAATATGTTCTTTTTATTAATAATATTAGGACACATTATTCGTCGTTTATTTCCTCCATATTAAAAAAAATCCTCTTAAACAGAGGATTTGTGCAAAAAATTTTGAAGGAATGCAATATTTAAGGAAGTATTGTTAGAGAACTAGAGAAATTTTGGATTTTTTCTTGTTTAATTTCCTTTCTGTTATTATAAAAACTTTTTTGGTTTTGATATTGATAGGTTATTCTTGTTATTTTTGTCCGCAAAATAGGTATTTTTAACTATTAAAGAAAAAATTCAATCAAAATTAAGTGTAGATTTACTTGCTCTAACTATATTTTGATATTGATAAAAAATTTTTTTGTATTTAAAGACATATGCATAACCGGATAAATTCTCAAAATAACTAAGATAGCAGAGAAATAGTGTCGGGCTTAAAAAGCCCGCTCCTCATTAACCACTCTTCCCTGATATTTTATAAAAAATTAGTTATGCAGAGGTCTCATTTATTACAAGTTATCAAAAGCTTGGTTGAGTTGTGTTTCTAATGAAGGATCTATTTCAACTGCTTTTTTATAGTTTTCAATAGATTTAGAATGGTTTTCCTGTTTTTGGTATATAATACCCATTTGAAAATATGCTTTAGCATATCTGGGCCTGATTGAAATAACTTGATTAAAGTTTTCTATTGCTTTATCATATTCATTTTTATTTTGATAACACTCACCTAATTGAAAATAAGTTCTATAATCATTAGGTTGTAAGGTTAATAATTTGTTTAAGTTTTCTATTGCTTTATCATAATTCTTTTCATTTATATTTTGATCTATCTGAGTTCTATAATATTGAGGATTATTATTATTTATATTATTACAAGAAACAGTGATTAATAATATCGTAGCTAATATTAATAGGTTATTTATTATTTTCATACTTACTCCTGATAGTTTATTTTTATATTATAAACATCTAATGACTATTATTACAATTAAATTAATTAGGAATTAAATAATATATTCAGCTTAAATTATTATTAATATTAACTCCTAAAGGTTATATTTAAATATATAACCTTTACTACACTTTTTTATTCATTGAAATAGGTGCATTAAACATCTAATGACTAGCTTACATCTTGTTAAAGTTTATATAAACCAATAATATCATCTATATATTGATGTTTAATTCTTAATCTGTTTTTTAAAAGGAGGTTTTGCATGCAGTACCAGCTTATAGTTTTGTAATAATAAAGTATTTCATCACAAATTTATTTCTAGTAATTATTACTACAAATTTACTCTAAAAAAATTAAATATTTGCGTGCACACAAATTGACACCCCAATCATTAGAAGCTATTATACTTTTAATCATTTTTATAATATTTTTAGCTTCTACATATGTAGGGGCTATTTTTTTGTTGAGTATATTACATGAAATACTACTTGCATGTTGAGTAGTCAAGTGGTATTGTTGATTAGCAATGAATAATCAATGATAATCAAGTGATTATTACTATATCAAAGGGGCAAAAAATGCAGAAATACACGATATCAGAAATTGAAAGAAAATTTGGTTATTCAAATTCGAAAATAAGGCGATTAATCAAAAAAAACATATTGCCAATCACTAAAGAAAAAAAGGACAATAAACTAATTACAATGGTTTTGGTTGAAAATGAAAAAAAATTTAGAGAACTTTTTGGTGATTACAATTATTATAGTGATGAGCAATTTATTCAGAGGAATGATTATCAGCATGAAAATCAACATATAGAAAATGTTCAAGAAGCTGAGATTGTAAAAGATTCTACTGATTATCAGCTGATTAACATGGAGCAAAAATCATTTGACCAATTAATACAATCTATAAAAGAATTAGCTGATGATCGATCAAAAACAGAAAGAGAATTATACAAAAAACTTGAAGATCAGTATTTTTCTTTACAACAAGAATACAAAATATTATCAGAACAGAAAGATTCTTTTAAGACAGAATCAATTCAAGCTCAGGCTGAAGTTAAAATTTTAGAATTAAGAATGAAAGAATTTGAAGAAAAAAATATCAATTTTCAAAAAATAATTAACTCGTTGGAAGATAAGATTAATGAACTAAAATATGCCTTATCATCTAGAGAAGAAGAATTAAAACAAACAAAAACAGCTTTAACTGATTGTGAAAATCAAATGCAAATTATTGTGGTCCAAAAAGCAGATATACAAGGCGATTTAGAAGATACAAGAGAAACAATAAAGAGATTAGAAAAACAAAATGAAGCTGCTATAGAAGAAGCCCAGGAATTTGAAAATGAAAATAATGAACTTAAACAACAAATAGAAAAATATAAAAACAAAGCCTGGTGGCAGAAAATTTATTCTTGATGGATATTCAGTAAAATTAAAATACTAAATAACAGATTTTACGCAGCATTCAAAAAAGTATTTAATTGTCTAGGTTTTAATTTCCTAACCTTATGTAAAAACTCCTGGTGAGCGGCTTCTACGCTTTTGTTTGGATATTTTTTTCTTAAGTATGAA
>JBFMGH010000092.1:0-7724 GCA_040752795.1 Cyanobacteriota bacterium | reverse complement strand
AGATACCTAAATTATAATTTATGTTTTAAAATAATATATAACTATTGATGTTATGTTTTGAAAGATAATAATTAAGCTTAATACATTAGAATAAATTATTTACGAGGTAATTTATGTTTAAAAAAGGTCAGAATCTTACAGAATTTATGTTAATTCTTGCAATAGTTGTTATTGGAGGTGTATTAATATTAACTATTTTTGGAAAAAATATTAATACTTTATTTACCAGCTCTAATGAAAAAAGTAAACAATACAAACCTTTTGGATGGGATAATAGTTCCACACCAAATTTAAAAATAACAGAAACAAAAGTTATTAATGGCCAGGAAGTTAATATATATGAGGATGGTTCTGTTGGTTTTAAAGTTGAGAATCAGGATGTTTATTTATCAGAGAATATTTTGAGTAATTTAAATGAGGTTTTTGAAACATCAGGTTCAGAAGGTGTTAATGATAGAATTATGGAGGCGTTGAAAACTGTTATTGCCAATAATAAAGATACATTTGCACCTGAAGAGGTGCCGGTTGAAATGTTATTTGGAAAAGGTGAAAGAAAAAGTTTGACTCCTAATTATGATATTAAGGCAGAAGGGAATGCAAATGCTGTTAATATTGTTGGTTTAAAAGTAGGTGATCAGGTTGTAATTATTCAAAAAGATCAAGCCTGTGCTGGTGAACAGTGCAGCTTTAGTCAGGGAATTTATCAGGTAACAACAACAGTTGATAGTAATAATAAAATAGTGCCTTCAGAAGCAATATTTGAGTTGGACAATAATATAAAAAGAACTGGCAAGCTGACAGAAGGTAGCATTAATTATGATAAAGCAAATAACCAGATAAAATTTTCAAGCATTTTTCACGAAGATGAACATAACTTTGATTCATCATGGGATATCGTTTTTGACACCCGGCAAACAGAAAAAATTTAGGTTTGAAGATTTTAAAAAGCCCCCTATTTTAGGGGGCTTTGAGTGTATAAGGTGCGTTTTACAAAATTATAATTCATCAACATATTCACCAGCACCACTGCAGTCACCTGTGTTACAGGTAACAGTTCCAGCAGCATCAATTTCTAAATCATCAGAAGGCTCTCCAATAGTATATCTATCACTATCACCATCACCGTCAGTAAGAGTAACATTATTACCAGTAATATTTGCATTGCTGTCATTATTGACATCTACAATACTACCGCTAGCAATAATAATAACATCACCATAGCCTGAACTTCCATCATCAGAAATAATTTGGTCTACATCCAAGTTGCCTGAAAACTTACAATATCTGATCTGGTAGTATTACCTGTAAAATGTAAAGGGGCTAAAGAAGTTTTTTTAATTCCTGCAGGGTTAACCGTATTCTTTACAGAAAATATCTCTACCATTTCTCTTAATTCCCATATAACTAATATATTAGTAAGTTTTATAAATAAAATATTATGCTAATAAGCGCATAAATAGATTATAAATATAGCTAATTAGCCACATTATAATTGATAAAATAGATTTGTAATAATATATTTTTCAATGGCACTAATCTGGCACCGAATAGAAAATCGACAATATCTTAAACCGTTGAAAGCTTTGTTATATGCAATATAAATTATTCAAAAAAGGCAGGCTTTAAGCCTGCCTTTTTTGAATAATTTATTATCAGTTTTTAACGTTCGTTATAATATTCATCACCAGATGACGCATCTACAGATACAGTTCCTTCAGCATCAATCTCTATTGGATAACTTGCAGAACCAATATCATCTACAGATGTCAAAGTTACATCATAACCAACAAGATTAATAGTTGGATATTGGCTTGTCGTAGTTATTGCTCCTCCTGCATCAAGTGTTATATCACAACCGCTTGCACCATCATTAGCATTTAATATACCAATTGTTAAATCACCATTTGTTGAACTTATATCAATATCTCCTTCAGAATAAACCTGATTTATTGTTAGGTCATCATCAGAATATAAGTAAACACCTCCATTTGAATTGTTTGCAATATATAAACTAATTCCGCAATTTATACGAAGTTTATTGCTAGAAGTACCAATTGTATAAGATGTTGAAGGACCTGTTTGACCAGGATAAAGGTATAAAGCATTACCTGTAATGTTATCATAATTTATTGTATCACTACTGTCAGTGTCCACAAGGTTTTCATAAGCTTTTAAATAAACATAACCAGTGCCAGCATCAATTTTATCTATAATTAAATCCTCTTCATAGGTTCCCCCATAATAGTTTTCAATATATATATTACCGTTGTTAATAGTTTCTGCACTTACATGTCCACCAGAAGATAGCTTAATAGGTATATACTCACTAATTTGGCCAATAGCTCCTTCACTAACTAAAGTAATATCTCCACCAATTAAAAAATGGCTTGTGCCTCCGTAAGTATATTCTTGAATATCACCATCTGAATATAAATAGATAGTACCAGTACCAGCATCTATTTCATTGTGGTATAAAGCTCCATCAGTTTCTTGGATATAAATGTTGCCATTATTATTTGCATAAGCTTGTACAGGTTTTGTATTTGAACTTCCACTATCAACATCAAACAGATTAGAACTTGATCCAATATTACTATCTGAAGTTAAACTTATTGTATTTGCGTAAATATTTGCATTATCATCATCATTAACATCAACAATATTACCATCTGCTTTAATAGTTACATTGTTTCTAACAGCACTTTCACCAGGTAACTTATTAATAGTGTCAATATTTAAAGCTCCAGATATTTCATTAAGCATTATTCCGCTTGTTTCGCTAGCTGCAGCATTGGCATTAAGAGTACCATTTGTTGCATCAGTATCTATTTCAAGCCAATACCAACCAACTGAATTTTTATACTCACCTATAGCCCCATTGGCACTCTCAAGAGTGATACTTTTTGCAATTAGGTCTGTGTAAGTATTTTCAGTATCACCACGTTCATAAATATGTGTATCAGCTACTAATCTAATATTTGATCTACCACCAGTTGAGCTGTTATGACTGAAGTCAGCACAGTCATCCGCTGTACCATAAAGGTAAATTTCATCTGTTTCACCATAAGTATAGGTTGCTGGATCTAAAACATTACCAAATTCAATTGTGTCAGCTACAATATATGCTGTTCCAGAATCATATATTTCTGTTGAGTGAATATATCCATCTTCATCAATGTCAGAAATATCAAAATCACCTATATGCAGGTCTCCAGCTGTTGATCTTAAAATATATAATGTATTGGCGCCTACATTAACAGGGTTATTTCTAAAATCATAATTATTATCAATGATAATATTACCACTTGTTGGAGGTGGATTGATGTTAATAATTGTACCAGTACTAATAGTTCCTATTTCGTCATCGGTAACATAAGTTGTGTCACCAGAATCTGGATGAGAAGCATTATCTGGATCATCTGCTCCGCCACCATCATAACCAATCCAGATTGAGCCTGAAGATGTTCTTTCAAATGTTACAGATCCACTAGAACCTGTTGTGACGTTACCACCGTATTCACTACCTTCAGCAGGGTCTTCATTATATAATTTTGTGTCATCTGTAACTAGTGTTATATCACTAGTTGTAGCTGTTGTTACAATGGTTGAACCACTGCCACCATAATAATTCTGAATTTTCCAATCAGCATGTAAATAAATTTCTTCATCAGCAGTTATGTTACCACTATTAACAATCAATGTGTCAGTACTATCAAGACTAGCGTCTTGTCCGACTTGTTTAATAAAGATTTTTCCTGAAGTGCCTGCACTAGCATCAGCTGTTAGTCCTGAAGAACCAGAATATATTTCAAGTAATCCGGCATCAGTTGAGTCGGTACCAATGTCACTATCACTACCAGCGGTTAAGCTTATTAAGTTACCAGTTATTTTAGCTGTTGTAATGCCTTGGTTTCCGTCGAGAATTGAACCGGCTGAAGTGATATAGACATCGTTACCATTAGAGAATACATATTCTATGTTTAAAGTTCCTTGTGTCTCATCAATATATATGTCACCAGAAGCAGATGCTGTTAACTCTCCCCCTGAAGAATTATAATTCAGGTAAAGATCTAAATCATTATCAGTGCCAGAAGCACCTATCGTACCACTTGTTGAAGTAAGACTAATATCATTGCCCCATACATTTGGATAAGAATTATCAGTATTTCCTCTGGTATCTAAAATATCACCAGCAGCAGTTATATAAACATCATTACCATTAGAATAAACATATTCAATGTTTAAAGTTCCTTGTGTTTCATCTAAATATATGTCACCAGCAGCAGACGCTGTTAATTCTCCTCCTGAAGAATTATAATTCAGGTAAAGATCTAAATCATTATCAGTGCCAGAAGCTCCTATAGCACCATTTGTTGAAGTAAGCGTAATATTATTACCCCATACGTTGGGATAAGATTTATCAGTGTTCCCTCTGGTATCTAAAATGTTATCATCAGCAATAATATAAACATCATTACCATTAGAGAATGCATATTCAATATTTAAATCACCAGAAGTTTCTTTTAAATAAATATCTCCAGAAGCAGATGCTGTTAATTCTCCACCTGAAGTTTGGTAGTTTGTGTCAATTAATAATGGATCTGAAGAAGATTCACCTATATTACCATTTGTAGAAGTTAGTGTAATATTTTTACCAAAAACATTACCAGTACCAGAAACTCTAGAATCAATAATATTATCATCTGCTTTAAGATAAACATCATTCTTAGCCCATGCATAATTTAACTCTAATGCTTTATTAGCAGCAGCAGTGTCAGTGTTTTCAATATAAATATTACCGTTTGTTGAATTAGTAGCTGTAGCTAAAAGAACCCCTCCGGTTGTTTGGTAGTTTAATTCTATTTTTAATGGATCTGAAGAGGATTCTCCAATGTTACCATTTGTTGAAATTAAAGTAATATTCTTACCAAAAACATTCCCAGTGCCAGAAACTCTAGAATCAATAATATTATCATCAGCTTTGAGTGCTATATCGTTTCCAGCCCATATATAATTTAAATTTAAATCATCAATTGTCTCAGAAATATATATCTTTCCATATGTGCTATCGGTAGCCCTTGCATATACAACCTCGCTAGAACTAGCACCAGAATCAATTTCTAAATAATTTGATGTTGAAGATCCAATACCATATAATGCAGTAAGTGAAATATTATTACCAATTAATGTGGCACCACCATCATCGGTTCCATCAATTATGCTTGCATTTGAATATATAGTTAAATTACCAGCTGCAGTAATTGTATCACTACTACTTAAAATAACCCCTGAACTTGTGTTAGGGCCATCATTGTCTATTGTAATATTATTAGCATCAATTGTTTTTAAAGATATATTACCAGTTCCATAATATGTTTTACCAATATCATTAGTTATTGATAATGAAATATTACCGGTACCTGCATCTATACTTGTACCATCACCCATATTTATAACACCATTACCATATTCTCTTTGAGCATCAACAACACCATTTGCAGTAGTTTCATTAGCTATAACAACAAAATCACCATTGTCCATTATTATATCAGCATTTATATAAACACTGCGACCAGCTTGAAGAGTTAAGTCTCCTCCATCACCACTTGGATTATTGACAATTATGTCATTACTTACTGTAATATCATTATTAGCCTGAAGTATTACGTTATTAGGATTGTCTAAAAGATTTACTAAATCAGAGTTATTAATAATTACACTAGAACTTGAGTTTTCATTAAATTGATCATTGTCTGCTATTGTTGAACCAGCACTTGAGGATATCGTAATATTTTTAGGGTCAATCAACAAAGAACCTCTACGATTATATCTTCCTGTAAAAACTTCTCCTTTAAAGGTCAACCCACCGCGGGTTGAAACTTCAATAAAACCACCAGCTCCTGAAGTTTCACCAGGTCGAGCGTCTAAAGTAGCTCCATCATTAAAATAATTACCGTTATCACCCCAGGTGTAAATATATCCACCGTTTGAATTTTCACCCTTACCTTTAGCACTGATTAAAGAACCTCTTTCTAAAACCACATTATTGCCTGCAACAGCGCTTACACTACCACCGTCAATATTATTTCCACCATCAGCAACGATGTTGCCTGAGTTCACGATATTGTTTGAAGCTTTAATTGAAATCTGACCGTTATTGACTGCAATTTCTGCTCCGCTTTCAAGTGTGTTTATATTGACCACATCACCTATATTGATGTCGTTTTCCTGAAAAACTGCGCCACTATAAATATCACCTGAGTTATAGAAATTACCTGTATCAAGTGTAACGTTCTCAATAGCGTTAATCTTGCCTTCAATATTTATAACACCATCAGGATTAATTGGTGCTGTGCCATTCAGCAACGCATTAACTGCAGGCTGATTTGGTTTTCCAGGTGAATTAAAGAAGCTGTTCATATAATCAGCTGTGGGGGTTGTTACTGTTAAACTTCCAACATTTATGGCTCCATTAGAGCCAACAACAACACCATAGGGGTTGGCAATAAATATGTTTCCACCAATTTTTCCAATTTTAATTGAGTTTAATAATCCGTCAATATAACTGGTTTCTGAGTTGACAAGATTTATTAAATTGTTAGTCTTTTCAGGTACGTATAAATTAACTACATTGCCTTTGTTAACATTAAATCTTTCGAAAGAGTTAAAAGCATTCTGACCTTTAATCGTGTTTGTATAAACTCCTGTTACATTACCGTTTACATTTAAAGTTGTGTTTGTATTGCCGTCGGTAATAATTTGTTGGCCATAAGCAGGTATCAGCGAAACTGTTGTGGCCATAGCCAGGCATGTAAAAACTTTTGCTATGTCAATTGTTTTAATTCTTTTTGACAAAGAAAATCCTCTATTAAGCATATAATTCTCCCAATACACTCATCTGTAAACTGCTAAGTTTTCTAAAAACGTGTGTTTAGCCCTGTTATGTAATATTCCTCCTAGTAAAATGACGTAAAACCCTATCACCCATTGCTTAAAAATGGGCAATTTAACGTATTTTCAGTTTTGTGTTTTAATTTTGTGAAAAAACTATATCAAAAAAAATTTTATTTGTAATAGGCATATTTTCGGTTTTTCAAATTCGTTTTTGAAACCATTATGTTTCTAGTTAAACGAGTTTTGAAAAAATTTAAAAATTCATATAGAAAGCTTATTAGGTAAATATTAGAAATAATTATCGATTAAATTAAGACAAATAATTAAAATTAAAACAGTATATTTTTTTAAAGCAAAATGTTTAATGTTAGTTATGTCAATTGATTTTCATTTAATGATTCTCAATGTTATGTGCAAATAATAAAGTATATAGATTATAATAATTTTGTAATTTAGTTAACTGGCATTGCCAGTAATCTATAATCCCTAAGCAATAAAATTAAAAATTAAAGATTGCCAGCATAGCTCAGTCGGTAGAGCAACGGTTTCGTAAACCGTAGGTCAAGGGTTCAATTCCCTTTGCTGGCTCTCTTTAATAGCAAGGATTTCTGCAACTTGCTCGAACAGGTTATTAATAGTTTCATAACCTAAATTTGTTTTAAACAAAAAATTTACAATTTAGAACAAATTATAAGCGAAGATAGCTTAGTTTATGATAGTTCAGACCATTTTGTATAAACAGATTTAGGGCACACCAGTGGCGCACCCTGTGAGGTATAACCGTGTTTATATGTTCTATAGTCTAAAATTAGCTTCTAATAGAACGGAAT
>JBFMGH010000091.1:0-3413 GCA_040752795.1 Cyanobacteriota bacterium | reverse complement strand
AGCCCTGCTGGCCTTTTGAGCCCGATCCTCTAAAACCTGGTTCCTGTTAAATATTTACAGTGTGTTAAATGCATAAATCTTTAACTTAAGTCATTACTTGAGCCTTGAGAGTTTGTAACAAATTCACGAATTAACCGGGTTATTAGTTTTTTAGAGGTTTCATAACTATATCAATTTTTAAAACAACTTAAGTGCCAGACAATGACACCCTGCCTCTATAATCTGAAATCTATAGATTACTTTCAAGGTTAACTATAAATACTCAAAATAATGACTTTCGGGCAATATAAAATAACTATTTAATACTAAATTGCTTGCTTGTATCTGTGAAATTTAAATCCCAGTTATAATCAGCAGTAGTATTATCTGTTGATGATAAGAGCTTTGAAGCTCCGGTAAAAATTAAACCGTTAGATAAGTCTACTGTAGCTGTATAATTTCCTGTAACAGTATCCGCAGAATTTTTAAGATTACTTGTTACGTTAGCTTGAAAATTATTATTTGTATCAATATCTCCTTCAAGACGGTAATTACCCTGATAATTGCAGGCAGTATTATTACAAGTCTGATCATTATTTAACACAACAATATGGTCTCCCACTTTAACAGCTACATTATTCACCTCAGCTAAACCTGTATATACTGATGTACTATTCATATCTAAGCGTACACCATTTCCAAAAAATATATCTACTGGCACATCTTGAGGATATTCATCTTTATACTTTTCAATCATATAAGCAATCTCTGTTACAAGGTCTACAGACCCTGCAGAACCAGATGTTTCCATAGCTATATCCTGTAATTCTAATATTTCTCTTGACAAACTAATACCCTGACCGGAAACTTTAAAAGAAGCAGAACCATCAGCATTTATTGTTACTTCTGTTCCGTTAGCATTTATTGTTTGCGGCGAAGAACCAGCAGAAGTCTCTGGTGTTGTATTATTGTCTGTACCAGAGTTTACTAAAGAAGACAATTGACTTAAATTACTACTGGCAATTTCAGATATAGATTCATATTTATCAGAATAACCGGTAAAAATCCTAACAAGATTTTGGCCTAAACCTGAAAAAGCTATTGCTATTAATATAATAGCAATACCAATTACAATGGAATATTGTGTTATAGATGAACCCGAATTTTTTACCATAACTATCTCACCTAATATTTTTTTCAAAGATCACTAATATATAAATCGGGTTTATTAAGATGATCTTTAATTTTTTATTTATTAACGTTGATGTTCGGTTAAATTCTTTAAACTCTGAAAAAATGTTTCTATTGCAAAAAAGAAGAAAGCGCAGTAGCTATGTTACACGTAAACCAGTCCCACAAGCAAGCCCCAGGCAAAAAATGCAGGGTTTGAATAAAATTTTTTTGAACAATTAATATTTTGAATAGTTAATAGTCAACATCCCTAATTATCATAACCTTTCCAGCTATTAATAAAATAATAAGTGTATTAATGTTCTTTCTTTGCCTTTAAAATAGTCTATGATTTTAGAGACTTTTTAGATATTATTACAAAATTTTAACAACTAAAAATACACTTGTAGAAAGCTTTTTAACGTTTTTTTGAAAACAACTCAAATTTCATGCGCAACATACACTTATTACCAGGTTTTTTATTCTCAGTAGAAATAACAATCCAAATAAGTGTAAGTTTTTAATTTAAAGGTTTATCATACATAAAGTAGAGCAGAAGAGAAGAGAGAAGAGAGAAGAACAAAGAGAGTAATCTCCGAATTTAACAAACATGACCTCGAAAGAGGTCTTTTTTTATTGTTCGGGGTTTATAATTTACTTTTATACCCTACACACCTTGAAGCTGTTATCACCATGCATTTTTTTATCCCGATACTATTTCTTTGCTACCTTATACCAATATACGAAAGTAAACGATATATGGCTTTAAATTACTCTAAGGTGTTTTTACCTGCGCAGCAGACAAAAACACCTGGCCTCTATAATCTGGAATCTATAAATTACTTTCAAGGATCACTATAGTTATTTTGTGAATCTATCCGATTATGCATATGTCTAAATATAACAATAAAAACGCCTTTTTGTAGATATTAAAAATTTATTAATAATTCAGGTTGAAATCCTATATGCATCACTCTCAAATTGGTGATAAACTTTTCTCATAACCTGGCAATAAAAGAACAATTTATGAGGAATTAACGTTTATGAAAAAGTTTCTACTCTCCTTCTTAACTCTTTTTATATGTTTAATTACTTCTAATGCCCTGATAGCAGATAACATACCGGCTTCTAACGCTGATAAATACCTTGAATCAGGTATTCAATATTATAAAAATACCGAATTTGATCAGGCTATTGACACTCTTCAACAGGCTATTGATATTGATCCTGAATTGTCTGACGCTTATTTTTATCTGGCTTGTGTCTTTGAAGACCTGGGTGAATTTAATTTAGCTACTGAAAACTATAAAAAAGCCATTTCTGTCGATGATCAACACTATCAGTCTTTTATTAAACTTGGCTATCTCTTTTATAAAAGAGGATATCACAAAGAAGCAGTTAGCTTTATCGAACAAGCCATTAAAATTAAACCTGAAGTGGCCCTATTTTACTACCATCTTGGCAAAATTTATAATAATATAGAAAAATTTGATTCCGCTATATTTAATTATAATAAAGCTATTGAACTGGATCCTAATTTTTCTGAAGCCTATTATAATCTGGCTAACATTTATTTTAAGCAAAATAACTATGACATGGCTATAAAGAATTATAAAAAAACTGTTGATAAAAACCAAAAAGATTACCCAGCTTATTATAACCTCGGGCTTCTTTATTATCTCTATAAAAATAATGCTGAATTATCTAAAGATTATTTAATCAAAGCCATTGCAATTAATCATGAATTGCCGGAAGCTTATAACCTGCTCGGCATTATCTATCAGGATCTGGGTTATTCTAGAGCTATTGATTGTTTTAATAAAGCTGTTAATATAAGCCCTAAATATTATAAAGCTTATAAAAATATGAGTGATGCATACCTCAATAACAGTGACTTTAAAGAAGGTTTGAGAATTCTAAATATTATTCAGTCTGAAAAAATTGAACCTTCTGAAAATGCTGACTCCCTTTCTGAAGAAGAATCTATTAGTACCAGAGAAGCTATAGGTTATTTTAAAAAAGGGAAGAAAAGCTTTGATAATGCTGATTATACTGAAGCAATTGAAAATTTGAAATCTGCTGTTGACTATAACCCTAAATACGCTAAAGCTTATAACTGGTTAGGACTATCTTATGAAAAAAATGGCCTCGAAGAAGCTATTAAAAATTATCAAAAAGCCATTGAATTAAAACCTGATTATTCTCAGGCTTACAATAATATTGGAGATTCACTTAAAAGACAGGGTAAATTTGATGAAGCTATA
>JBFMGH010000090.1:0-20122 GCA_040752795.1 Cyanobacteriota bacterium | reverse complement strand
AATAAATTCAAAAGAAAAAAGGAAATTTAATGATTAAAAGAGTTCAGAAGTTAGTAATAATAAATCCTCCAAAGAGGACATTTCTATTTTGCTAAAAAGCGGACATTTTTATTTTGCTGCAACATCAAAATTCATGACACATTAAGTTTAATGCAATATGTTTAAAAAAAAGGAGCACATTCGTTGATGTCCTCCTAACCTATCTCCCCACTTAACGACTTTAATCGTTAATTGTAAAACTTTCAATCATAGCAATTGCTTGCTTAGATAAACATAAATTAAATTTTTTTGTATCTTTTGCTATCACTACCATTAAATAATTGTCTCTCTTAGTATTTTATTTTTATATTAATTTTTCTTATCTTTTTACTATTTTTATACACTCATATAAAGAATTACCACACAACTAAACTTTGAATACTATTATTTTACTTAAAGTCTATGGGGGAATTGTTTCTTACTTTATTAAAATACAAACTAATTTAAAAGTTGTTAGTATTAATTGTAAAATTTACAATTGTTTAATAATGTTCCAAAATTCACAGATAAAATATTCTTACTGGACTTTATTAACAGACAAATCAAACCATGATAGTTACCTGTGAGCTAAAATAATACTTTCTAGTTGTTTGAATCTGGCATTCCATGAACAATTATCTAGCAGAAGACTTTTTTGAAGTAAGTCAGGATTAATAAATTTATTTAAATCGCTTAATTCACTATTAAGAAACGATTTAGATTTGTATAAATACAGTATTCTTTTATGTGTTTCAAGCTCCTGAGTTTTTAAAGATACAATAGGAGCATGATAAATTAAATTTTCATATAATAAAGTGTTTACTTCAGCACAGTAGAGTTCATTAAAAGGCAATAAGACTAAGTTATATTTAGCAAATGAAGCCCTTGTAGTTATAAAATTTAAGTTTGTTTCAGTTTTAAATTCTTCAGGGAAATTTTTATCGGATAGAAAAAGGAACGTATATTCCGGGTGTGATTTAGATAATTCATTTATAAAATCTATGTCTAATATTTCAGGATTAGAAGAAAAGCAGCCTATTAATGGAGAGGAAAAAGCAGGCAAAGAACTGCATTTACTATTAGTTTTTAT
The DNA here is from genome assembly GCA_040752795.1 of Cyanobacteriota bacterium. Lineage (GTDB taxonomy): Bacteria > Cyanobacteriota > Vampirovibrionia > JBFMGH01 > JBFMGH01 > JBFMGH01. Next base: position 19,014 of record JBFMGH010000090.1, on the reverse strand, counting down.
ATTATTGTTAATACCATCAGGTAATCTATAAATAGCATCAAAATTATTTTCCAGATCATTTTTAACTCTTAAATTATTTGTAGTAATACTATTAGCAAGTATAAACAAATTATTATTCAACATATCTTCATATATATTGGTGCTAATAGAATTATCAAAATCAAAATGCATTGTGGCTAAAGGAAATGATTCAGATATAGTGCTGAATTTTGTTTCTGTAAGAATTAATAGAATTTCACGTTTATAAATATTATTAGCTTTTATATAAGACTCAATTTGCTTACTAACCTTATAAAAGTTATATTTTATAACAAGCCTGTCAAATACATTTGAAGGACTTGATAAATCATATATTTTAATATTAGGATTATATAATTCTTCAATTCTATTAGTATCCAGAGTTAAATAATAAACATAAAGGTTATTAGCAAATTGTTTTGCAAATTCAATACATCGATCATTGTTTTTAGCAGTAATATATACAAGAAGCTTATATCTATTTGTTAATGAATATTGATTCTCTGTCATGTTTAATTTGTATAACCTTCTAAAATTAGCTTGTGGAATAATTTTTTATATAAATCTTTAATTAATAATATTAAATAAGGTTTTCAAAAACTACAGTCAGTATTATAAAATAATTAAAATTAAATTTGAAAGATCTTATTGCTAATTTTAGCTAAACCTTCTAAGTATAAACGAGTGATTTTACTTAACTATATTTTGAGTAGAAAAATCCCCACTTCGGTAGTTTAATGAAAGGGAGTGATTTATTTTGTCAGCATTAAAAAAACAGCGTTCGGATTAGAAGCGTAATATTTTTCTAAATGTAATGTGTTATAAGTTTAAAGATAATTCTACCAATAAGAAAGGTTAATTTAATGAAAATTTTACTGGCCACAAACTTCTTAAAAGGCTCCTTGTCAGCTATTGAAGCAGCTGAATGTCTTAAAAAAGGTATTTTAAGTGTTAAAAGTGATTCAGAAATTATTATAATTCCTATTGCTGATGGCGGAGATGGTACAATTCAAGCAATAAAACATTGTACTGAATACACTGAACATATCAGTTCTGTTAAAGGACCACTTGAGAAAACAGTTAATGCAAAATGGCTTATACTTAACAGGGATAATGAAAAGGTTGCAATAATTGAAGGCGCTCAGGCTAATGGATTAAGTATTTTAAAACCTTCAGAATACAACCCATTAATCACAACATCTTATGGAATAGGCCAGTTAGTAGTTGAAGCTTTAGATAAAGGGTGCTCTAAAATATATGTAACAATAGGTGGCAGCTCCACAAATGATGGAGGCTCTGGTATATTGCAAGCTTTAGGTGTTAGCTTTAAAGATAAAAACAATAATGAGCTTTCATATGGTGGTGGTGCTCTTGAAAATTTACATTCTATAAACTTTGATGGCCTAGATAAAAGGTTAAAAAATATACGTTTAATTGTAGCCTGCGATGTTGACAATCCACTTTGTGGCAAAAATGGTGCCAGTGCAATTTACGGCCCTCAAAAAGGGGCAAGTCTAGATATAGTCAGGCAACTGGATAAAAACCTTGGGCATCTGGCTGACTTAGTTGCACCCATTACAAAAGAAGATTTCAGAGATTTTCCCGGAGTAGGCGCTGCCGGAGGTATAGGTTTTGCTTTTAAAGCTATTCTTGAAGCCGATTTGATACCCGGATTTGAACTTGTTGCAGAACTGTCTCAAATGGAAACAAAAATGAAAGGTGTTAATCTTGTTATAACAACTGAAGGTCGTCTAGACTCTCAATCACTTTCAGGCAAAGCACCTTATCAGGTGGCAAAACTTGCTAAAAAATACAATGTTCCTACAATTGTTATAGCAGGTTCAATAGAACGGGGTCTGGATCTAAAAAAAGCTAACATTACAAGTGCATTCAGCATCGTTGACGAACCAATGTCACTGGAAGAAGCTATGAAAAATGCCGGTATTCTAATGGAAAATACAGGAAAACAAATTATTAATCTATTATTACTTTAATCCATCAACATTTATATTGTTAAGATCAATACCACCCAAGCCTCCAAGTGCACCAAGGCCACCAAGACCACCAAGTCCACCTGTGCCTCCACCAATTGCTCCCTGCGGACTAAGTGGGTTTAATGATGGATCAAGACCATAGCTATTAATTACCTGGGCACAACTCTGGCTATAAAGATTTGTTGCAGAACCTAATTGTGTTACCACTGGAACCATTGCCGTAAGAATCTGATTTTTCTGTGAAGCATCCACATTACCCCAGGATGTTAAAAAAGAATTTGAGTTTCTTAATGCCTCTGCAAGTGCAGCATGAGAAATTTTTAGCTCAGTAGGAGGAACTATTTTATCTATCTTATTAGCAAGACGAATCCATTCACTTCTGGCTGTATCTGCTACAGCAGGAGATCTTGTACCTGTCATTAATACAAGCAATAGTTGCTGACTGAGTGCATCATACTCTTTCATAATAGCATTCATTTTTACTAAATATTCTTTTACTTCAGATGGAGTTCTGGGAACACTAGTAGAAACACCACCTTGTAGAACGACCCTTTTTTGTTGGGCTAGAGTTATATCACAGGTTATTATGGTCATAAATATCGACATTACTACCATAATAATCATAAACTTTTTCATATATTGCTCCTTAATCATTAATTATTAAGATTATAATAAATATCCATAACTGACAAAATATACCCTGCCATTAAATATATTAACGGCAATAAGTGATAATTATTTAGCAATATATTTTCTTTTTTGCAAAATACAATTCTGATAACAAAAACGTTTAGATTTAAGATTTTGATTAGGCATTTATTATTTTTAATTATTATTAGGATCTTCTCCACAGTAATAACATTACAGTGTTTAAATCATTTCAAATATCTAATAACATTTGAATACAAAGTTCAACATAGCCTGAAAAGTACGTTAAATAATTGAAACAAATTAGACGAAATTTAATTACCAAAATAAAATAAAGCTAATTATTGTCACATCGTCAAAATGAAAGGTGAAATAATAGATGTATACATTAAACGAAGTTAAAAAAGAGCTTAAAGACAGATACAACCAGAATATAGAACTTCAACTTCTCGAAGAGTGTATACACATATGGAACATTGAACCTGTAAATAATGAAGATACACAAGAAGAATATTATGATGATTCTACTATAAGGAAGTTATATAGAGGAATTAAGTTAAAGCTTAGTGGTTATAGTGAAGCTATAATTTCAGAAATACTAAATAAAACAGCTTATAAACAAGATGAAAAAAATATTGAAGAAACTGATAATAAAGTTGACGAAGAACATTTAAAAATTCAACTGAAAGAAAAATTTTTAAATCAGACTAACCCCACAAAATCAACGGCCTCATCTAATGTAATAGATTTCAATACAAGAGATAAAAGAACAAAATATGAACTCGAAATAGAAACAGAAACGGTTGGAAAGCCTGAAAATAATCCTAAAGAAAGCAGCCATGACAAACAAAAACTTATTAATACTATATCAGATACTATTGCTGAAAAAGTCTCTTCTGAAATCTTAAACTATTTTAAAGATGATGAATTTTTAAATAAGCTTGATAATTTAGGTGAGCTAAAAAGAGATAATGAAATATTATCTAAACAAGTAATAGAACTCATGAAAGTCAATTCACATCTTGAAGAGAAAAATTTTGAGCTTGAACTTGAAACTAAAAGCTTCAGACAAATTTGGAAGAAAGTATATTTCAAAGCTTTTGATTGATTTAAATTTCAAACACAAGTGAATGAGCCTCCCTATGGGGGCTTTTTTTTATTAATAAAGGGAGCTTTAAAGCTCCCCAAAACCTTGTTTACATTTTATAAATAATTGCTATTTCTTTTTAGATGATATATAAAGATGCGGCATATAGTCTAATATGGTTCTGGCTTCTATTTTATCGTCTTTAATAGTCAAAATTAAACTATCACCACTGCCCCTGCCCTGAGATAGCTTGCCTAGATTATCCAGATATGGAACATTATCGTCCCCATAGTATGCTATAGCATTAATTTTAGCTTCACCACCGGCCTGTTGAACCAGTTCGGTCATAAAATGTTCTTTATCTGTACCAACAGGTAACATCGGCAGTATTTCTTTTGCTTTATTTATACCTTCTCGAGCAAGAATTAAAGCTTTGGTCAAAAGCTGAAAACCTTTGGTTGCAGCAAGTAATTCAGGAGCCTCAAACCATCTACGGGTCCATTCCATTCTTTCACCTTTGGTTATAATGTCTCCCGGATCTAATAAAGCTGCCGCACCAACATTATGGCTATCAGACAATTCTGCTGTTTTGCCTTCTTCGTAAGCTTCTTTGGCTGCTTTAACTGTCTCATATAACTTTTCTTTAGTAATGCCATTTTTTTTCATAGCTTCAGCAGCAGCACCTGTAATATCGAGCTTGAGGCTATCAATTGGTGCTGATGTTCTTGATGGTGCCTCCTGCCCCCAGTATGGTAATACTGCGGTAACAGGCCTAACATTCAAAACAGGTTTTCCGCTTTCAGAATCTACATTTATTGTGGCTATTTTTGTATCTAAAGAAAAATATCTTTTAGTATTGATCCAGTTTAAACATTCAGAACAGGGATTGCCACAACCCGGGTCTGCCATCGGTGGCTGATAGCTGCTCATCGCCAGATATTCAACTTTTGGATCACCTTTTGCCTTAATTTCCTCTTTATTTGCATCAGTTATAACAGGTAATGATTCAAGATGATTATTCCATGAACGAACCAGCGCTGATCTCTCTCCACAAAGCACTGTTTCAGCAGTTATTTCAATATTAGTCGCCTTTGCCCACTCTCCATTAGTGAGTTTCATGTTTGTTGCATAACACCGACCTGAGAAATTGCCTAATGTTTTATTTTTTACTGCGTGTTCATGTGCCTCCAGAACTTTTTCCAGAAGCAATAGCTTGGTTTTTTCATCAATTGGTATATGAGATTTAACTATTACATCATTAGGATTTATACCATTTCTTTTAAAAATTGGTTTAGAACTTGCAAAACTTATAACATCTTTAGAACCCGGAAGAACTTTTAATCCTGAAATATCTTTGCTGCCTGAGAAGTTAACCTTTTTAATGTTAACATTAGCCGTGGGAGTACTAATAAGCATAATTATTGATCCTCTTTATCCTCTGGGTTTAAAATCATAATTTCCCGTTAATTAATCTCTACCTATGTAAAAATTCTAAATATGAATAATTAACACTATTTTAAGTTTTGTTACTAAAAATTATGTGCCATTCATACTGATCCTTGAAAGTAATCTATAGATTCCAGATTATAGAGGCCTGGTATTATTAGCTACGCAGCAGTCAAAAACACCCTGGAATAATTTAAAGCCATATATCGTTTACTTCAGTGGATTGGTATATATGAACTGTGCTTAAATCTTTATAGTCAACAACCAAATTTAATCTGGCTGAGCACCAATTGGAAGTTGGAAATTTAATTAATTTAATTTATTTTTCAATATCTATAGACAAAAAAAAGAGAGACTCTAGCCTCTCATTGAATTAGCTTCTTCAGTTGTTTTAATTTATCACTTATTTATCTCATCAATTGCTTTATAACATGCTAACTGAAGGTCTTTATCTTTAGTTAACTTTATAACTTCCTTTAATAATGAAACAACATTACTTTCAATTTCAGCTTTTTCCACTGAATCTGCCTTTAAATCTATTAATTGATATGGTATTTCTTCAGCAGCTTTAGCTTTAGCTTTAGCAGGAACATTATTCTCTTTTAAAGCATAAATAAGCATCTCAATAGCAAGTTGAGGCTTGAAAAACTCTGTAGCAAATTTAACTGCAGCAACCTTGCCATATGTCATTATATTGTTTCTTTTAATATCAGGGTCATCCTGAATTAAATAGTCTTTAATTGCAGATTTCATTTCACTTATTGCTATATCTCGTGATGGATTTGCATATTTAACAACGAGATCCAATACATTTGTACTGGTTGTAATAACCCTATCACATTCTCTTATAGCAGAAACCCAGCCCATGCCCTGCAATTTTACTGGCAGTTCATATAAATCTTTTAATCTACCTTCATTTTTAATAAGCCCCAGTGCCATGTCAGCAGCTTTACCCATATTTACCAGAACGTCTGCTTGTTTTATTGTAACATTATCAGCCATTTTTACAGTTATTTTATCAAAAATAAAGTTGTTAACTTTTTCCATATCTTTATCTTTAAGGTCTGGAGAATCTTTTAACTTATTATATGATGCTGTATCACCATTAATAGCTTCCAGAGCAAGTGCTTTCAGGTCAGGTTTTTTTCTTAAAACTTTAGGTACAGTAAAATAATCCATTAAACCATTGAATGATGGACTACATTTTTTTGTTGAACAGGTTTTAACAAACACATCTTGATCTAAATTCCCTTTAAACGCAGGAATTGACTGATTTACCTTCTCAACTATCACATTAGCCTTATTTAAAGGCTCTGATAGCCGGGTAGTTACTTGCAACATTTTATTTCCCCCTGTTTACTCCCCTATAGAATAGAAAAGAGATTATATTTTTTGCTAAATTAACATTAATTATATTATTATAATAAACATAAAAATTTTATTACACTAAATTAATGAAACTTTACAGTTGTTTACACCTTTAATTTACGAGCTATAAATTGTTTCTAATTATCAAAAAAACCATTTGAAATAACCTGAAACAACAATCGATATTGAAATAAATAAATCTATTTTTTAGTAATATACTTAACTTTATGAGTAATACAACCAAAACAAATTTATTAAATAAGTCAAAAACCTTTTTTTCAGTAGATCTAAGGTTTTTTCTAATATGTTGTATATCAGGAGCCTTCTGGGGCACAAGTGCCCCCGGTTATGACCTATGGTTATTGGCCTGGATAGGACTTTCACCACTTCTGATAATAATTGCTCTGGATAATTCACCCAGAAAAGCTTTTATTTATTCACTGGGTTTTGGTTTTTTCTATAACCTTGTTTATCTGGGCTGGTTTGCAGGTTTGTTTCCTCTCAGGTGGTTAGGTTTAAATGATTTTCTTGCCGTTTTATTAATTATTTTTGTTCTAATTGTTATACCAATTTATCAGGCCATAGTCATAGGCCTATTCGGAACAGCTTATTCATATATTTTAAAACTTAAATCTGGCAAAATTATTCTAACACCATTACTCTGGGTTTTAATATTTGAAATATTAAATAGCCTGGGGCCACTTGCATTACCCTGGGCTATGGTACAATATTCTCAATACCAGCTACCGACAATGGTACAAGTTTGTGATATTATTGGGGGCACAGGAATAGGTTACATTGTAATTCTTAATAATACTGCTTATGCGCTCTTTTTATTAGACTGGATTAAGTCTGACAAAAAAAACGAACAACAACAAATGTCTCTATTAAAAAAACACTCTTTTATATTAGGTTTTATTGCTCTATTATTGTTTACTATTAATATTTACGGTTATAAAAAACTTCTAAAAACACATTACAAAGGGGAGTTTAATGCCTGTATAACACAGGCTGCTATTCCTGTTGAATTTTATAGAACAGGTAAAATTAGCACAAAAGAACAGCTTGCAGTTTATTTAAACCTGTTAAAATATTGCCCGGATGGAGTTATTGTATTTCCGGAAGGTGCTGTATCTACAACCCTTAGAGATGACTTTAATTTCGCAAAATTATTTCTTCTTAAACTCTCTGCAGAAGCAAAAAAAAGTACTATTATTACTGGTACCTATGATCGAATTGGAGAAGAAGAAACAAATGCTGTCATTGCCATAAATTCCGGGTTCCCGGATGATGATAAAATGTCCGTTTACCACAAAAGACATCTTGTTCCATTCGGTGAATATACACCTTTTAGAGAATTTCTTCCTGAACCTTTAGAAAAACTGGCTTCTATTTCTTCTACAAGAGATTTTGCACAGGGAAAAAACCCGCTATTACTAAATACAACTTTTGGTAAGGCCGGTTGCTTCATCTGTTATGAAGTTGTTTTCCCGTTTATGGCAAAAGAAATGGTATCAAAAGGGGCAGAATTTCTTGTCAATGTTAGCAACTTAGGATGGTTTCATAATAGTATTATTGATAAACAATTTATTTCTATGTGTTCAATGAGAGCTATAGAAAATAACAGATATTTTATTGTTTCTATTAACAATGGTTCCTCAGCTATTATTAGCCCGACCGGTGAAATTCTGGCACTGACGCCAAAAAATGAAACTTCTTATTTTAGTGCTAAAATAGATACTATAAGAAGTTTAACGTTTTATACAAAATGGAACTTTTTCCAGTGAAAAAATCTATATTTATTACTTTAATAATAATTTTATGTTTTTTAATATCTTTTTCTACAAGTTGTCTGGCAAAAAAAATCATTGACAAACCAAGTGTTGTTATAGGAAATCAGATAGTTTCTCTTGAAATAGCTGATACAGCAGCCAAAAGGCAACGCGGGCTTATGGAAAGAAACAGTCTTCCTGACAATCATGGAATGCTGTTTATTTTTGATGAACCAACTAAACCTGTTTTCTGGATGAAAGACTGTTTTATATCACTTGATATAATTTTCATTAAAGACTCAAAAATAGTTAATATGTATCAGTCTGTACCACCCTGCCAGCAGTTTCCTTGTGAACAATACCCTTCTGTGGAATTCGTTGACAGAGTATTGGAAGTTAGTGCCGGATTCACTAAAAAACATAATGTAAAAATCAATGATAAAGTAGAATTTGTTGGTTTTAGACTTAAATAGTGGAACTTTGGTATTATTATATAGTCTTTATTAATTAAGGCATAAAGAGGTTCGGTTTGATGATTAAATATTTAACTCAATTTATTTTAATAGCAGCAGTTTCTTTTGCATTAATACTTTGTTCACCCCTAGCTGCCAATGCCCAGGATCAAAAAAAGCCCGTAGGGGATGTAATTATGGTATATGCCTCCTGGTCTGTTGTTAGCAGGCAACTAAGGCCAGTAGCTGACGAAATTACTAAGGCATTGAACTTTACATATATTGAACTGGATGTAGATTCTGCTAATACGCCTGCAAAGCTTCGTGAATATGGCTTATCTATTCCTCAAGAAATTCCTTATGTTGCTATAATAAAGAATGGTAAGGTTGTATTCCAGAAAACTTATCCAAACGCTAATGCAGATATGCTTAAAGAAGACCTGACTGAAGAACTGTCAAATTATATCTAATAACTACATTTGTATTATAATTCTTACATTCCAGTAGGAAATTTGCCTTTAAACCCGGGAGGCATTTTAAGTTTGCCTTTTTGTTTTCGCAGTTTCTTTGTTACTCCAGCAACATTTTTCATCATTTTTTGCATTTTCTCAAATTCTTTTAAGAATCTGCTTACTTCTTCAACTGGAATTCCAGAGCCTTTAGAAATTCTATTTTTTCGGCTAGGGTTAATTATTGTTGGATTTCTGCGCTCATCAGGTGTCATGCTGTTTATAGCAGCCTCTATTTTTTTAAGCTGCTGCTCTCCAGCAAAGGCCAGCTCTTCTCTCTGAGATTTCTCAAGCCCTGGTATTGGTAGCATGCCAAGAATTTGATCCATTGATCCTAGCATTTTCATTTGTTTTTGTATTTTCATAAAGTCCTCTAATGAGAACTCTTTTTTCATCATTTTTCTTTCAAGTTCTTTAGCTTCATCAAGATTAATAGTTTCCTGTGCTTTCTCAATAAGGCTAAGCATATCACCCATACCCAGAATTCTTTGAGCCATTCTATCTGGGTGAAATGATTCTAAAGGTTGAATTTTTTCTCCCATGCTAACAAGTTTAATAGGTTTACCTGTTGCATGTGCTATACTTAAAGCGGATCCACCTCTGGCATCACCGTCAAGCTTGGTTAAAATGATACCAGTAACACCTAATTGTGTGTCAAAAGTTTCAGCAACGTTTACGGCTTCCTGCCCAATCATTGAGTCAATAACTAATAGTTTTTCAGCTGGTTGATAAAATCTATCAAGTAATACTAATTCAGCCATCATATTTGTATCAATCTGCAAACGACCCGCAGTATCAATTATTAATGTGTTATATCCTTCTTCTCTGGCAAATTCGACAGCTTTTTTAGCAATTTCCTGAACATCTGTAGAGCCATCAACACTAAATACTTCAACACCAACCTGTTTGCCCAGTGTTTTAAGCTGATCAATAGCAGCTGGCCTATAAACATCTGCTGCCACCAGCAATGGGTTACGGCCATTTTTTCTTATCTTCAAAGCCAGTTTTGCAGCAGAAGTAGTTTTACCAGAACCCTGTAAGCCAAGAAGCATTATCATGTTAGGTTTGCCATCTGTGCTAATAGGAATATTTGTTTCACCTAATAATTTAACCAGCTCATCATATACAATTTTTACAAATTGCTGTGTCGGGGTAAGACTCTTAAAAACTTCTTCGCCAAGTGCTCGTTCTTTTAAATTTGTTATAAAGCTTTTAACAACCCTTAAATTAACATCTGCTTCTAACAGAGCTCTTCTGACCTCTCTGATTGCATCTTTAATATTGTCTTCTGTTAATCTGGAATCACCTTTAGCATCTTTCAATATTTTGGTGATACGATCAGAAAGAGACTCAAACACTTTTAGTTCCTCACTTTTTAGCTGAATAAAGCTTCAATAAAGATATTGGGGTCAAAATCACGCAAATCGTCAATTTTTTCTCCGACACCGACCAGTTTTACAGGTAATTTTAAATCTGAAGCTACTGCAATAATGATACCACCTTTGGCTGAACCATCCAACTTGGTTAAAGCAACAGAAGTGAGATTAACAGCTTCCAGAAATACTTTTGCCTGTTGCAATCCATTTTGACCTGTAGTAGCATCTAAAACCAGAATTGACTCAGCTAAAAGATCTCCGGCTTCTCTATCAATAATTTTTTTAATTTTCCCTAATTCCTGCATAAGATTATATTTATTATGCAATCTTCCAGCTGTATCAATTAATAAGACATCATAATTTTCTTTTTTTGCTTTTGTAATTGAATCAAAAACTACCGAAGCGGGGTCTGCCCCATCTCTTCTTACTATATCAGCTCCTGCTCTGGTACTCCATATATTTAATTGCTCTTCAGCCGCTGCTCTAAAAGTATCAGCAGCACCTATAAGAACTCTTTTGCCCTGCTCTTTAAATCTATAAGCCATTTTTCCAATAAGAGTAGTCTTACCTACACCGTTAACCCCAGTGATTAAAAATATACTAAGCTTGTTTTGTTTTATATTAAGGTTTGTATCAGGTTTTCCAGCCAGCAAAATTTTTGTAAATTCATCTCTTAAATAATCTTTTAATTTCTCCGGAGAAATTTTTAACTTGTTACTTCTGAGGTTTTCACATATCTCTACTGCCGTATCAAGACCAATATCAGCTTTAATAAGCCTTTCTTCAATTTCATCAATAGTATCATCATCAAGTTTTTCTTTACCTATCGCAATTGAAATTACACTGCTAATAAGTGTATCACTTGTTTTAGCGAGCTTCTCTTTAAATGATGATAAAGACAAACCAAACCAGCCTTTTGGTCTTTCTTCTTTTATCTTTTCTTCTACAGGCTGAATTTCTACGGGCTGCTCGACTATTTCTTCTACTACCGGCTCCGGAACATGCTCAACAGGCACCGCAGCAATCTTTTCTTCTACAGGTTGAATTTCTACGGGCTGCTCGACTATTTCTTCTACTACCGGCCCCGGAACATCTTCTACAGGAGCTTCTTCTTCCTGCATTAGCTCTTCATCGGGAATATGTTCTTCTTTTTTATCTGTAAATTTATCTTTAAGTTTCTTTATAAAATCAAACACTATAAGGTCTCCTAGGAATCACTTTCCTTTAAAGCATTATAGATCTGGCCTAAAACGCCATTAATAAATTTAGGACTTTCTTCACTACTGTATTTTTTAACCAATTCTACCGCTTCATCAATTGAAACTTCCATAGGAACATCATTCATATATTTCATTTCTGCAACAGCAAGACGTAAAATATTTTTATCTAATTTTAATATCCTGTCTAATTGCCACCCATCTGAATGCAGATCAATTAAACTATCTATTGTATCTGCATTTTCAAAAATACATTGTACTAATTTTATTGAATAATTAGTAATCTCTTTTTTCTTTGTTAAAGCAGACATTTCAGTTAGTTCAATAGCCTGTAAAATGCTTTCAGCAGAATTAAACATAGTGTCTACATAACTCTTTAAAAGATCTGATTTAGGTATTTCTATAGGCTTAATATCAGCCTCAATAGGAGTAGAGAGATTTTCTGGATCATTTAACTCTTCTTCTTCAAGAACTTCTTTAATATTCATTAAATCAGTCATGGTGTTTTTCAGGTTTTTTAATGAATATTCGCTTAAAGTTCTGACAGCATTTATTATTAAATCTTCAATAGTACTTTCTTGTAATGACTTAATGTTTTTACCAACTTGCGAAAGGCTTAGTAATGCTAGTTCTCTTGCGACTCTTCTTGCTTTCATTTCAGGATACCAATATAATCTAATAAATTGAGATTTATTTATTAATACATAAATAAGTTGATTTTTAAAGAAAATCTCAAAATTAGGAGTTAATAATACTTTGCAAAAAGCAAAATTTTTGTCTGTTCAGAAGATTAATAGAGCAGATTTATTAAAACTATTATTAGCCCGGATTATTGATAAATCAGGAATCAGCGAGAAGGTTGCAGTTTTTACGTATATGTAACAAATTCACAATTAACTGTGTTAGCAACATTTTACAATAAAAACGGTTAAATAAAAAAAGCTAGCAACGCTAGCTTAAAGGAGTGAACAGGATTGCAAGGATAAAGTTATATTTTGTTAAACAAATCCAGATTAAAAAGGGAAGGGTGCTCAGGATTCATTTCCGGAATTATTTTGTTTGTTGTCTGGCAGGGTATTTCTTGCATTGGAGAAAGCTCACAAGGTGGAGGCAGTGGATCCTGAGTTATTGTATCCGGAGTAGTCGATTGAGTATTAATTGTTGTTGTATTAACTGTTGTTGAAGTTGTTTTAGATACATTTTTATTACATCCTGAATCATTGTTATTAGAATTATTATTATTTTTCTTATCCGGCATAGTTATTGCAGACATAAATACAGCCCTGGTCATTGCATCGAAGCCATATCCAGCATCTGTATCGAAATATTGTTGGTGGTAATAGTTATTATTACCATTATCATAATTGACATTATTCACACCACGAGTGTCATTAAATTGTTGTTTGTTTTGTGAAACCATATTTATAGTATTATCAAGCTCATTATTAATTTCTGGGTTACTAACCATTGTAGTGGCCTGTGAGCTCATATATTCTGTTAATAATATATAATTTGATTCTGGCAGTGGTGCTGGTGGTATAAATTTTACTTCTTCAGCAAGTTTACAACATTTTTTCTGATACTCATCTACCAGGTCAAGATATCTGGATCGTTCTGCTTCATGGTATTCCATATCTTGTTTTATTTCAGCTATTTTTTGATTAATTTCTTGAAGTTGCTGGTTTAATCTTTTTATTTCACGTTTAAGGCGCTTGATAACTACCGCAGCATTTTTAGCATTTTCAGAATTTTCATCAACTGTAGTTGCTGTAAAAATATAATGTGTTTTAGTTTTAGCTTCTTCTTCTGTTATTGATCTATATTTCTTTTCAGATGGATCCCATAGAATTGAAATTATTGGCGGATAGTTATCAGCAGGGCCTGATATGCCTGGTAAATTTACTGGTGCTATATTTACAAATTCGTCAGTGCTTGAACGTTTATATATTACAAGAATAAATTGATTTCTTATACTAGAAATCTTCTGTTTTTTTGCTTCTATCTGTTCTTCCAGTTGAGAAGCATCATATTCCATCCTGATTTTTTGTAAATCAAGAGCACTTATTTTCTGCCTGACTTTTTCAGCTTCTTCTAGATAATAATCTCTCATTCTGCAGGCATTCTTATATGAATCTGCAAATGCTTGCTGACTTATTGTTGTAAATATTAAAATGTATAAACCCAGAAATGCAATATATTTTATAACTTTATTCATTCTATTACCTCATTAAATAATAAATAATTAGTATTTACCTATAATTAACCAATTAATCTGTTTTCAAGAAGTTGTTTCTGCTTTGCTTTATCTTTAATCTGCTTCTGATAAATATCGATTTCTTTAATTAATAATGCATTTTCAATTCTCAAATTTTGAACTTGACTCATATTTTTTTTGATATTAATTTGAACATTTCTTTGTGGGTAATTAGATAAGCTAATTCTATTACCATTCTGATGAAAAACACTTTTAAGTTCTGAATTTTGCAGATTGATAATTTCTTCACAGTTTTCGTTAATCTTTTGCTGAACTTTTTGAATTTTATTTTCAAATGTTTTTATCTCTTCTTCTAGAGATTCAATGTTTTTATCTGTAAATAAGCTTACACTATAAGACTTATGAATTGGTGGCAGGTTGCTTTCAGCTCTTACTTTTAAACATAGGCTTAATGCTATCGTCAGTATAGTTAAAATAACTAATGCCTTATCAACTCTATTCATTATTGCTCCTTCTCAAAAAATTTTTTATGTGTGCTTTAAAATTATCCATTTCTACCTGATGATTCACACATTAGAATGCAATAAATGAAAAATCTGTGATATCTGACACAAAAAATTGTGAATTTAAGCATATTATTATAATGTTGCTTGAAACACTTTTTAGATTCCACGAAATATAAGGGATGTATGCTTACCCTACACTAAAGGAAACTCATTCTATTGCAAATTTTAGCAATAGAACGTTTATTTTCGTGGAAAAGATTTATGCACCTCTTTTATTAATATACCAATCCACGGAAGTAACCGATATATGGCTTTAAATTATTATAGGTTGTTTTTGCCTGTGCAGGCAAAAACAACCTGCCTCTATAATCTGGAATCTATAGATTACTTTCAAGGATAAGTATAACATTTTAATACAAACTAGTGGAATATTAGTATTATCAGTAATAAGTAATACATTTATATCTTATATATTATACATAATAAACAGTTAGGAAGATTCAAAGACTATTTTTAACTTATCATCTTCAAATTTAGCCTGTTTAATTTCTTTGCCCATCAGAACATTCGGCAGAATCATATTTCGTGTGTATCGAGAAGTTTTTAATATAAGTTCATCTCCTTTTATATGAAGATCAATTTCTTCTTTATTTATATAAGGTATACACCAGTTAAGAATATAACTATCATTATTACTTGTGACTTCTATAGGTTTAGTTTTGAAAAATACATCTGCCGGGTTTTTCTCACCAAATATATGATTACCAAATTTATCTAAAAGCTTCAGACCAACTATTTCTTCTTCAAAAAGGTTAGCTTTAAAAATTGGCAGAGGCTCAAAAGCAGAATGAATATGATCCAAATAGTTTTTATGCAATTGTTTCCATCTGCTAAAATATCTATCTTCTATTATTTCAGGGAATATTTTATTAACAAAAATTCCATCAATGTTGTATCCATACATATTCATATATGTATATGACCTCTGAGCCTCTTTAATAACCATTTTTTCAAGATTAGTAACTATTCTTATACTTGTTATCTCAGAATTTGCAAGAATATCTTTCATTCCAGTCAGAGTTAACATTAGATTTTTAACATTATCAAAAACACCTTCATCCGGTAAATCAACTTCATATATCTTATCAACAAACGGCCTTGCAACCTTAACAAGAGTTCGTTGAATAGGAAATATTTTATTGAGGTACCAGTTACAAACTTCTGGAAAACTAAGCTGCCTTATTGTTGAAGCAGTAGGAGCACAATCCATTATAACAAGGTCATAAGCATTTTCCTGATACAACTCTTTCAAAATTAATATACTAAAAAGCTCTTCCAGACCGGGGAATACTGATAATTCTTCAGCCATAACAGATTTAATACCACTGGCCTGAATGCTATTACAGATAAAACTTTGTATATTATGCCAGTTTTTCTGTAGTTCTTTTCGAACATCAACTTCCTGAGCATATAAATTTTCAGCAACCAGCCCTGGCTCCGGTCCCAGTAAACAATCCAAAGAATCGCCAAGGCTGTGGGCCTGATCTGTACTCATTACTAAAGTCTTAAGACCATTTTTACTTGCTTTTAAAGCAGTAGCAGCGGATATACTGGTTTTACCAACGCCACCTTTCCCGGTAATGATTATAATACGCATTTATCATACCTTTCTATAATAGTTGATTTAATTATAGTACTTTATTATTTGAGGTTAATTATTCAATATTAATTTTTTTAAGTTCTGGCTGATCATCAATTTCAGCAAGAAGTTTATTAATATCTAAAAGACCTTTATCGAAAAAAGACTTTTTAAAAGCATTAATTTTAGCAATTATTTTCAGCCGTTTTAACAAAAGTTCCGAATTATTTCTATCTTCTTGATCAGCATTTTCATCAATGTTCTTAAGTTCTTCCAAACTTCTATTAACAGCTTCGTCAGTCAACTCAATCTTTTTCTTTACCATTGTAACTATATCGTTATATATATCATTCCACAGATTCGGGTTTATTTCGTAAAACTTTTCACGGCTTTTCTTCTTTACCCAGGCACGTTTAACAATATTTCTACTTTCAAGATTTCTCAGATAAAGACTTACAGTACCTTTAGTGAGATCAAGCCGCTTGCAGATTTCTTGCAGTGAAACAGCCTGAGGACTTAAATATAAAAACCCAACTATCTGGGCCATGCCTTCGCTTAACCCGAATACTTCACCGATCATTGATCCGTATTCAATAAATATATCCTGTGCATTAATTATCTTTTCATTCATTTAACTAAATATAGCTCGAGCTATTTTTTTAACATTAATTATTCTATATCAATCTTTTTTATTGGTGAATCTTTGACTTCACTATCATTCAGAAAATTAAATAACATTATTTTTTTAGAAATAAATTTGTGAATAAATTCCATTTTTCTTAACTTACAGTTTAAATATTTTAGCATCAATCTGTCAAATTGATCATATTCTGATTGACTAGCCACCATTAACTTATTAATATGACCCAGCTTGCACTCAACATTTTTTGACGCTTTAATTATTTTAGTACGAATGTTTTCAGCAATTATTTTGTGTGCCTGAAGATTAAATTCATACAGTGTATTGTTATCTTCAATCTTATTTACAACTCCTTTATCTACACAATGAGATAGCACAGGTTCAACTTCTTCTAAGCGCAAGCCTGAACGTTCGAGAATTTCAATAATAGATAAAGGTTTTTCAGCAACTCCAAGGGTTGCAATAACTATAGGTTTTTTTGTTTTCAATTCAAATATTTCCAGATTTTCTTTAACTAACTCAATAAGAGTTTGCTGAATATTTCTTATGTTGTTATGCATAATAAAAGTCTCCTTCCTGTATTATCGTTTGAAACGTTTCAAACGTTTAGTATAATAAATAAGTTATCATACTTTTTTATTTTGTCAATGTATAATTTTTATAGTTGTACTATTCCGCATAAATACTGACTCAATCCTGACAGAAGGCAAAAGCCTTATATTGTTTTATTGCGTGGATTGGTATAAATCTTTTATATTTGTAATCATCCCCCTAAATCCCCCTTACAGGGGGCTTCAATGGGCGCCCTGTGTGCGGCCGGTTTACTTACAGCTTTATTACTGCATCTACCCTTATATTTAAGATATTTATTTAAATATATCTACCCACAAATTTTCAAGTATAAGCAACTTTATTTAAAAGTCTTATTAACAACTAACAAATTAATTAAATTAACATATTGAAGAATTAGTGTAGTCTATATGATAATATTTATTGATAACACGTTTATTAGAGGGGAATTATAGTGTCTCAAATTGATAAATATAGTACATTTTTAAACATGCTAACATCTGTAAGAGCCTTGCCTGCGTGGGTCTTGCAGGGTATTTATATTGAAATATCAGGTTTGCTTAAAGATAGAGGAGCTGAAATCAATGCTCAAAAAATTGATAGAACTGATCTTTTACAATTATATATTCCGGTGCTAAACCCGGTGGGCAAAAAAATGCTTGAAGAAGATTCTCGTGAAAGAAGGCTTGGTTCAATAGATCCTGATATTTTAAGTTTTCTGCAAAATGCTAAAATTAAACGAAATATTATCGACATATGCCTTATTAACAAGTGGACACTTGAAAAATGCTGCCATGTTATGCTTGAATGCATTAGAAATAATTATCTGGAACGCACCTATACCCCTAATATGCATACTACTTTAATGTTTATAACTGGAAATCTTAAAGTAGGTGAGTTTTTGACAAGAAAAGGGTTCATTACACAATCTCAACTTGAATGGGCATTACAGGTTCAGGGTGATATTGATGGCACCTTTGATGAAAAAAATAAAATTGTAGAAGTGTTAACAAATCTTGGCTACCTGGAAAAAGACCTTATTTCTGATTTTCTTAGCCTTAAAGAGTTTGCAAAAGCCCAATTTGAAATTAATGATAATACTAAGCCATTGCTAGATATTATAACTGAACAGGATACAGAAAATATTGATCTTAAAAATCAACTTGAAGAGCAGGGAAAAGAGTTATTAAGTGTTGATAAGGAAAGAAAAATTCTTGAAAATAAGTTAAAAGATTTAAGAGAAAACTTTGATACTATACATAAAAAGAATCTGGAATTATCTCAAGAGCTTGAACAGTATCAGAAAAAGTTTGGCCTTTTTAATAAACTCTAAATACAATAGCTTTAAATATTTAGTAATTTTCAATGTTACAAGAAAAATTATTAGTAGTATTTCCTGTTATTAATTAATTTAACCCGGTTAATTCGTAAATTTGTTACAAACTCTCAAGGCTCAAGTAATGACTTAAGTTAAAGATTTATGCATTTAACACACTGTAAATATTTAACAGGTACCAGGCTTTAGAGGATCGGGCACAAAAGACCCGCGGGTCTTTT
>JBFMGH010000089.1:0-4258 GCA_040752795.1 Cyanobacteriota bacterium | reverse complement strand
TGTATCCATTTTTTATTTTGATCAGCAGCTAAAAGAGAATAAAGCTCATTATCACTACTAATAGATGGTTTAAAATCTCTTCTGGCTAGGAGATTATAGGTCAGTTTATACAAATTATCAATATTTTGCATTGCTGTAAGTGTAGTTGCTTTACCTGCAACATTAATGTCTGCAGCCACACAAAGTTCTCTTGCTAAAGCCAGACTAATATTATGAAAATGCTGACTCATCCAGATATCAATAGGCAATTGAAGGGCTGTCGCCATAGTTTTAAATTGATCATTAGAAATATTCAAAATTGACAACTTATTTTGCACAGGAGGTAAAACATAAGGTAAACTTCCTGCCAGTTCTCTTTTTGAACTCATAAGTTCTCCAACATTGTGAGCACAGCCAAGAATTAATTTTGATTTTGTAATATATAAAATAACATTACTGTACTTACCCATAATTTCACAGGCAAGAGTCATTTGAACTTTATCACCCAGCTCATTAAAGCTCTCAAAAAAAATTTCCAGTATTCTCTCATTTGATGGTTGCTTTAAATCAGTAATTTTAGCCCCTTCCATATGCTTTCTAAGCAACATACAAAACATTGGTGGTGTTTGAGGATTAACAAATTTTCTGTCAGAATAATCTAACAATGCAATATATGAATATTTGGGGTGAGCAGAAATACATAATTTCCTATTTTTTCCCTGTGATCTTAATGTCAATAAAACAATATATTTAGTCGGTTGCTGAATTCTATGAACCCGGCTCCCAACCAAAACAGGGTATAGTTCTTCTATAAGGGCAGATAATGTGAGGCTATCAAAATTAATCATCTTTATTATTTAAACTTTTTATTGATTCATTAATATTTTCACGATATTTGATAAGCTTAGAATAAATTTCTTCATTATGAACAGCAAGAATTTCAAGTGCCAGAAAAGCAGCATTGGAAGAACCATCTATAGCTACAGTTGCTACAGGTACACCTGAAGGCATTTGCACCGTTGATAATAATGCATCCAGCCCATTTAAAGAGTTTCCTGACAATGGCAACCCAATAACAGGCAATAATGTATATGCAGCTATAAGACCCGCCAGGTGAGCAGCAGCCCCTGCGGCTGCAATTATGACTTTGACGCCTCTATTTTTTGCTGTTTTTGCTTTTTCAATAACAAAATCTGGTGATCTATGTGCACTTGCTATCACATAATTATAACTAATACCAAATTGATCCAAAACTTCTGTTGTTTTAGAAACTTTCTCTTTATCTGAAGCACTGCCAATTATAATTTCAACAATCGAACTCATATTACTTACAACACGTGCTACAAGAATTGCTGGAGCAGGTGCCACAGCCACTTGAAGAGCCAGAGCCTTTAAACATCCCACCCAGATTTATGTAGCCCCATACCCTATTAACATTATCATTAGAAGTACACTTTAGACAATCAGGAACTGTTTCATCCATCATAGATTTAGTCACAGTGAATGTATATTCACATTTATTACAGCTATACGTATATTTTGGCATTATTATGTTCCTCAAAACTTACCTGTAACAATACCTAATATATCATTAAAAATTATGAATAACATTAAACCAATTAAAAACATGAAGCCAAACTTGGTAGCAGCCTCTAAATATTTTTCTTCTACAGGGCGACCACGAATTTTTTCCAGTATTAAAAACATTATGTGCCCACCATCAAGGGCTGGTATTGGTAATAAGTTTACAATAGCGAGATCAATACTTATTAATGCAGTAAGAAGCCAGGCATCAATCATACCATTGCTTTTTATAATATCACCACCAACTTTTGTAATAGCAACAATTCCGTGTAAATCCCATAATGAAATTTGACCCGTAAAAATTTTATATAAACCCATACACATTAAAGCTGTTTTAGAGTACATATAATCCCATGAGCCAACAAGAACCTGGCCAAAAGATTTAGCAGGCACATAAACATCTTTAACCGTTGGAATAAAGCCAATATTTCCATCTTTATTAGGGGTCACTACAAGCGTAAGTTCTTTGCCTTTTCTATCAACAGTAAGATCAAGTAAATGCATACCATCTGAAGAAGCTTTTGCTATTTCACCAAAAGTTGTTTCATTGTTACCAACAAATTTTTCTTTTTTAATAGAAGTTTTAAGATGTCTTTCATACTCTGTTAGCTTTCCTTCTTTGGGTTGAGGTTGCAAAGCAGCAAAAGGATCTTTTAAATCTGGAACAATTAAGGTTTCTTTTTTTGCCTCTGGAATTGTTATAATAAAGTTTTCAGGAATAACAGTATCTTTTATCTTTATAAGATCTTTTTTATTAATTTTATTCAGATTATAACCAAGTTTTTCAAAGACTTTAGGATTACAAGAAATAATATTATTTATTTGTTTAGTGGCATCCTTATCTGAAACAAATCCGTCATCAGCTTTATTAGATATTAATAATAACTTAAATTCCCCAAAAGATTTAACTTTTATATTATTAATTGAAACAATTTTATCACCAGCCTTAAGCCCAGCTTCTCTAGCATATGGTATATCATCTGAAAGCTTTCTTACATAAATATCATTATAATCAGTAGGTATTCCATTGCCAAAAATAACAACACCTATAACAATAACAAAAGCTAAAAGAGCATTAGCAGTGACACCTGCTGCAATAATCATTGTTCTCTGCCAGATAGGTTTATTATTTAACCGACCTGGATCATCTTCTGGAATTTCAGAATCAGGATCATCATCTGGAAAAGCAACATAACCACCCAGTAAAAAGGCATGAATACAATAAGTAACATCTCCAATCTTTTTCTCCCAGAGAGTCGGGCCAAATGGTAACCCAAAACCAAATCGATCTACTTTTGTGTTAAAAAGTCTGGCAACCCAAAAGTGACCTAACTCGTGGACAATAATTAAGAGACTTATTAAAAGAAGCATTATTATTATATGCATAACCCGATCCCTATCATAAACATTTACAAGCTATATGGTATCACATACCACAAAGAGGGGCTAGAAAAAAGTGCGTAAATACTGAATTATTAAACTTACGAGTGTAAAGCTTAACAAGACCTGAATTATTCCCATATTCCAGATTTTGCGTAAAGGGGTAATTTTAATTGGCTGAGTGTTATTTTTATATTTCTCCAGAAGTTGCTGACCGGCTTTAATACCACTTTGCAACTGTTTATCAGTAGCCTCTACAGTAGTAAAAAACTTTTGAAGTGCCATTCCTATCTTCTTCCAGTAGTTTACTATCAGGGTTGCAAAAATAATCAACAGCAACGAATGTTCCCAGAACTTAAGCCCTTTCCAGAATTCCAGTGAAAATAGAATTAAAAGACTTAAACCCAATACAAGTATCATAAAATTAGTACCACAACGTTCATGTTCTTTTGGCTGGTTTTTAACATTTTCAAAGGTAAGGTCTATACCTCTTTCAATAGCATGAATAGTTTGGTGTTCTGCTGAGTGATAACCTACCAGCGGAGATATTCTAAGTAAAACAAGAAATACTCCTAATTGTAATACTAATAAAATTGATTCTGAAAAATGATAATTAAAATATAAATACTCAGAACCCATAGATAAAATATTAATCACCAATCCAAAAAGCAGCCCTGTAAAAATCAACCCTGGGCTTCCTGCACCTGCATTATAGTAACCATCAGTCAAATAAACCCCAAGAGGTGTCGCAAGCCCACCCAGAGTTCTTGGTTTAATTGAATTTGATGCATAGCTAATCAGTTTAGCTGGTGTAATACAATATCCGCTATATTTTTTTTCTTTATCTATAATTGGCAATATTTCAATACTCTGATTAGTAAATTCTACAGTTAAGTCTTCTAACGAATCTTCCCATGTTTTACTATAGTTACTATCTTTAATAAGACTATCTACAGTATAATCTTTAAGAGAAGACCAATTATTAGAACTTTGAAGGGCAACAAGATGAGCTATATCTTTTTCATTAATAAGCCCCACAACTTCATGATTAAAGTTAACAACAGGTATAGCACTAACATTATGAACTTTAAAAATCTCCATAGCTTCTAATACAGTAGAAAAAGAAAATAATGCTGGTATGTTTTCTGCCAGCTCTTCATAATTAAAATTAGCTACAGGAGTTTTCTTTTTAAATTTTTCTTTTATACTTTTAAAAATATTTTTAAATTTATTCTTCATACTTTGAAATATATTATATAAAGTCAAAATGTTTTTTAGACAAGCATTATTAAACCATAAAAATTAAAAATGGCTA
>JBFMGH010000088.1:0-15237 GCA_040752795.1 Cyanobacteriota bacterium | reverse complement strand
TGAAAAAAAAGTGACAAAATATTAACATAGATATTTATAGAAATACTTATTATTTAAATAAAAATTTCTATTTGTAGTTGAAAAAATGTTGGGACAATATTATGTTTAGATATATATAAAAAAAAGTCCCTGTGATAATAACAGAGACAATGTGATACTTGAGCTTATTTTTTAGCTCACTATGGCACTACATAAGACCCTGGTCTTGCGTAGTCTAAATAAAGATCTATTAATTCATTATCTTCGTAATCAAAATATTTTATTCTGATCCGGCGAATATTTACATTTCCTAAATCATCATTAGATATATCTTTTGTATAAACTAGAGCATTATATCTTCCATTTTGAGTGTAAACAGGGTCGGTGATTTCATATTCACCTCCATCTGTTATGCCCACTTCTTCTATGCCTGGAATAGTAGGGCTATCATAAGATAATTGTGTTTTCCAGTTCTGGCTAATTTCGTCAAGGTAAAACTTTGCAAGATTTGTTGTATTAACAATATCTCCGTCTTGAGCAGTAAGATAGAGGCTGTTACTTAATGTATGTGCTAAACATAAAGATATTAAGGAAAAGAAAAGAATAGAAACCATAATTTCTATTAATGAAATACCTTTTAAACACATATTATTAGTTGTAATAGTATCTTGGTACATTTCTAGACATTCCTTTCAATTCAACATCTTTTGAGCCGCCGGGTTTTTTAATAGTAAAATCCCAATTAATGCCCCTTATTAAAGCATCTTCGTCGAATGTAGTTGCACCCCGAATTTCACCTTTTAGAACTTTATCAGTCGGACTATCGTCATAATTTAAGATATATGTTAATGAATCACTATCTTTTTCTATGTCATTGGTTAGTTTTGTAGCAGTGCCACTTGCATTATTAACAGATGGAACAGTATTCTCTTCCCAATAAATGCTTGGATATCCTGTAGAAAATTCATATAATTCACATAAATTATTATTACTACCATTTTCTTCTATATAAAATACAACAAGATTATACATAAATGTTTGACTGTCATTATTTCCAGACATAGGTACCAGCAATGCTACTGCCTCTGAGGTATTAACTGTTTTTGTATCAAAAGAATATCCAGTACCTTCAGAGTATTCAATGCTAAAACTAATAGTCTGGTCTCCAGGAAATATATATGCAGCATTATTTACCTGTTCACTAATTCTTTCAAGGGAAAATCTTGCACCTCTCACTTTTTCAAGTTGTTGAGAATGCCTATCAGAAGCATCTAAAATACTGGCTGAATAATCAGCAAGTGATAGCATCAATATAGCAAGTATAGCGGAAGATACTAGCATTTCTATTAAAGTTAGACCTTTACTATTCTTCATATTCTATACTCCCTGAATATGGGTTTAGTAAGAGTGTTTTTGAGTCATTATCATTATTTCCAATAATAATTCGACAAATGTTTGATAAAGGATCGTTATAGGTATCAACATTGGTCATGGGTGTTCCATCAATATAAAAGAAAAACTCACCACATGAATTTTGTAAAACTTTAGTATTCGCAGGCAGTATTCCGGAGTATTCATCTGATTCGCTCTGAAAGTATAGCAAATTACCATCAATATCAATGTAATACTTATTAGAGTCTATTGGTATATCAATATGAGTGACTTTACCTTTGGTTTTAGAATAGTAACGTGCCTTATTTAAGGCATAAATTATATCTTTACTGGCATTAATGGTATTTTGCCTGTCAATTACTTTTGCATAATTGTTAAAACTAAGTATTGTCAAAACTGATATTAATGAAATCGTTATCAGTAGTTCAATTAATGTAAATCCGTTTTTTCTTCTATTGTGATAGAACATATATTACTCCTGTTAGTATATGATAACTGGTTCATCTGTAACCAGATCAGTTTCATCCTGGCTTATTTTAGTCCAGTTTGAGTAAATAATGCCGTTATTAACACTTGGAAAAAGTGATGTAAACATTGGAGGAAAATTGTTAAGGTCGCTAAATCTTTCTTCTGCTGCCCAGCTTCTTGTAGGTGCTGTATAGTAGTTTCCATAGCTCCAGTTTCCTGTTGAATACTGGCTTCTAAATAGCTGCATCATCCCTCCATTAATATTCAGGTTTTTCCCACTCCAGCTTTCAAGCATTCTGGGGAAGTTTTCTAATCCCCCGCTGTATTGGCCTGTAGTTTCATTTGTTGGAACATTTCCCTGAACGAAAACAAGATTATAAGTAGTATTTGATGCGCTTCTCATTGAGCTGCTTTGAGAGTCAGACCAGCTATTAGAAAGAACATTTATCGCGTCAGCTATAACAGCACAAGGTTTCCAATCATCTGCTATTGGATCTTCGCTGGTATGTATATTAAAATCACCTTTTAGATACATTGTATTATTTGTGACAAAAGTTGCTGCATCAGCTAATTCGGATCCATTTGAGAGCTTGAACCCACTAACGACCCTATTTGGATCCGGGCTATAAGGGTTACCATCTTTGTCTTTAACAGCGTCATCTCTTGTTAAATAGAATAAGCCATTATCTGCCCATACTTTATTTCCTCCACCTCCTGAAATGTCACCGAGTTTATCAAGGTCAATCTCTGTAACATTAACTTTTTTGCTGGTAGATTCTCTTCTATCGTAAAATTGAACTTCTTTTACAGCATCGTTGAGATAAGTATTTAGATTAGCAAGAGTAGCATTTGAAACTACAGGAATTTGATTTATTGTTAATGTATAAAGTGGTGGGTTATTGTCTTTGGCATGGACTGTAAGCCCAAAGCCAGAATTTTTATCATAAAAACCGCCTGGTTCAAATGACCCAAGATCAGGTGGGTCAAGTCGTGTTGCTCCAAGATGTTTATCTCTGACACTTCCTTTCCATCTTTTCGTGGCCAGGTTAATCCAGTTGGAATTAGTTGAATCTTCTCGAGGAGATTTTTCCATTGTTGCATATGAGCCATCTTCATTTTCGACTGAAATTTTTACGGTTCCCAGTGATTCAGTATTATTCATTCTCCTTCGGAACATTTCTCCGGCAGCTGTCATACTATCTGTATTAATTGATAGTGTGTTATTTGAACTGAGGTACATGTCTTTATTTGTGTGAATTAAGCCTTTAAGGTTAAAATTGGGGCCAGGTAGAATTTCTAATTCATCTTCAAAAAAGATGTTATACATAAATAAAGTGGATCGTTTAGCATGAGCTTCTTCTTGCATTCCAATCCAGCCATAACCGGGCATATATGCAATTGCTTCTATTTTCATTGGAAAAATAGTACTGGCCTGTCCACGTTCCCACCCATTTCTGAAATCGGGGTCATTGCCGTTATAAGTAATAGCATATTTAGCATATATTGGTTTATCTTCTTCAGTATCCTGAACAATGAATGCGTAATAATCCGGTTCGTTACTTGATGCCTCGATAAACTCTTCATCTGAAAATGCTTTTTCATCTGATGACAAACCTGTGTCATCACTTTCACTTCCTTCGAAAAGTATATAAGGCTCTAGTTCGGCAAGCTCACCATTGTTAAATGACTCTTCTACTTTCGCTCGTGCCCTGTTAAGAGCAGATTCGCAAGCAAATTCAAGCTTTGTTTTAATTTTTTCTTCATCAGTTATACCAATATTAGAGACAGCACTCATGCTAGAAGCTATAGCAGCAAGAAGAAGGAGTGTTGATAAAGTCACTACAACAATCAGTGCTGATCCCTGTTTATCTGATCTCATAATGTTTCCTTACGTCTTGTTATGAGTAACAATTGCCAAGCTGAGTTAAATGATTGAATAATTATTCTTATGTTTAGGCCAATTTTTGAATATCATAAAAAAAATTTAATTTAATAGCTCAGTTTAATAAATCTCTTTTTCCCTATTACAAAAAATTATACAGGCTATTTTTGATTTTGAGAATCTTTTTTTAGGAAATATAACAAAAATATTTTCTTTATTTACAAAAAAACGGTAAAATATAACTATATTATATTAAATATTTTACTACATTTATATATAATAATTAATATTGTTATTAAATATAAATTGTGAATAATAACAAAAAACAATTAATTAAGGCCGGAAAACTTGTTATGGCCTTAAAAAATTTATGTATTTAATAAAAAAAATTTGTTAAATAAAGTTAAATAATAATTATTATAGTTAACCTTTTTTTGTTAAAAGAAATAAATAATCTGTGAAAGAACCCAGTGTAAATAGTGCTGAAAGCCCAATAAAGACACCTAAAATAATTATTATTAAGATAATAGTACTCAAAACCACTCTCCAAAATTAATAAATAAAAATAAGAACTCAATAATATTATTCATTAATGGATATAGCAAAAATGTTACGATCTTAAATTATTTAAATAAGTAATTTATTTATTATTGATTATATTTTGGATCAAAAGGTTATGAAATTAATTTGTATAAAAGTAGCCTTTTTTCAATATGGTTAGTATTAATATTAGTGGTAATAACTTCATAACATAATGTAACATTAATTATGCATACCGTTAAGTACTATGAGCAATGTATAAGAAGGTTTATAGAGGTGAAAAATATTTTTATACAAATAATATTAGATTTATTTTTAAAAAATTCTTGAAAATTATTGTCTATTGAATAATAATAATTGCATTAACATAAGATAGGAAAATGATAGATGGATTTAGAATTCAAATCTTCAAAGGCTAATACTTTAGGTGTAGAGATAGAATTGCAGATTATTGATCCTGAAACAAAACAATTGGCACCCGGATCTCCTGAAATTCTAGAACATGCTAATGGAGACCCTCACATAAAGCAGGAATTATTCAGAAGCGTAATAGAAATCAACACAGATGTATGTGAAAATATTGATCAAGTGAGGGATGATTTAAATATAAGATTAGCTAATGTAATTAAACATGCTGAATCTTGCGGCTATGAATTAGCAGGTGCATCTACACACCCGTTTTCTAACTGGAAAGAGCAGCAATTATTTCCAGATCCACGCTATCATAAACTTTTAGATGATATACAATATCTTGCAAGAAGAATGTTGACTTTTGGATTACACGTACATGTTGGGGTGGATAATCCTGAAAAGGCAATATATATAAATAATTCAATGTTAGGCTATTTGCCTGTATTATTTGCACTAACAACAAGTGGCCCATACTGGACAGGTTCAGATTCTGGTCTGGCATCTTTAAGACCTAAAATATTTGAAACACTACCAAATGCTGGTTTACCATCATATTTGCATTGCTGGCATGAATACACAAGAATTATTGATTTGTTAATGAAATCTAATTCCATTCAAACTATGAGAGAAATCTGGTGGGATATAAGACCCCATCCAACATACGGAACTATTGAAGTTAGAACATGTGATGTGCTTCCAACAATAGATGAAACCGTTGCGCTTACAGCTTTAGTTCAATGTTTGGTAGCCAAGCTTTCTGAAAAGTATGATCACAATGAAGAAATGGTTCTTCTTCCCTATATGATTATTAAAGAAAATCGCTGGAGAGTTATAAGGCGGGGTATAGATGCGGAGCTAATAGATATTAAAGGTAATAGAGTTCCGGTTAAGTATATTGTAGAAGAATTACTTGAAGACTTAGCCGAAATGGGTACAAAATTAAATTGTACTCACGAATTAGTTAAAATTCTTGATATAATAAAAAATGGAACAAGCTCGAAAAGACAAAGAGCCGTTTATCAAAAAACTAATTCTTTAGAAAAGGTAGTGGAATCTTTAATTGAAGAGCTGAAATCAAATTCTTTGTGCCTTGTTTAAAATCTGTGAAAGAAAATGAATCAAAAACTATGTCTTATTGTAGATGCGTTTGAACAAGAATTAATTGAGATTAGAAGGCATTTACATCAGTATCCTGATTTGTCGGGGAATGAATATAATACGGCAAAATTTCTATTAAAGCATCTTGATGAATTAGATGTAGAAGCAAAACTTCTGGATACTGAAGCTGGCCCTGGCGTTATAGCAATAATGAAAGGGAAAGAGGATTCTCCTGTTGTTGCTTTTAGAGCTGATATGGATGCATTGCCTCTTATGGATAAAAAATTATGTTCTTATGCCTCTAAAATACCTGGAGTAATGCATGCTTGTGGGCATGACTTTAATATGACCTGTGTATTAGGTCTTGCTAAAGTACTTAACAAGGTTAAAAATGAACTGGAAGGTTCAGTTAAATTCATATTTCAGCCTTCTGAAGAGAGCAATAAAGGAGGGGCTACACACATTCTCAAATCTGGAATCATGGAAAGTGTGGATGCTATTTGGGCTATTCACGCTTTTCCAGACCTGCCAGCAGGCTCTGTTGGCATCAGGTATGGTGCTATTACTTCAGCCACGGATGCTTTTAAGCTCTCTGTTAAAGGTGTGAGTGGCCATTCGGCCAGGCCGCATTTGGCAGTAGATTCAATATTTGTTGCTTCTCAAATTATTAATGGTCTTTATTCAATTATATATAGAAAATTTGATCCCAGGCAGCCAATTGTTATCTCGCTGGGGACAATTAATGGAGGAACTGCTCCCAATATTGTTGCAAGTCAGGTTGAGTTATCTGGTACGGTTAGAATGTTTGATCAGCAAATAAGGAGTCAGGTTCCTGAAATTGTTAGTGAGGTTTCAAGAGGCATTGCTGCTAGTTATGGCGCTAAATGTGATGTTGACTGGCATTTTGGCCCTCCTCCTGTAATAAATGATCAAGAATTAGCTAAGCTCACACAGTTTTGCGCTGAAAATTTGCTGGGTGAAGATGGAGTTGCAATTATAAATAGGCCAAGTATGGGCGCAGAAGATTTTTCAAGGTTTTTATGGTATGCACCTGGTATGCTACTCAGGATAGGTACTGGTGGTGAAGAAGATGTTTCTTATCCACTTCATTCTTCAATGTTTGATATTAATGAAGAAGCTATTGCTCATTCTGTTAAGCTATTAGCCAATGTAACATTTTCATATTTTGAACTAAAAAAAACACAGGAAGAAATTAAACGTATAGAAAACTAATTTTAAACCTCTGCATAAATGATGTTTTAGGATTAGCGGCCAGCGTGAAGAAGGATTGAAATGCCAGCACAGTGGGCCTTTAAAAATTTATACAGTTATGTATAAATCTTAATTTTATATTGATCCTTGAAAGTAATTTATAGATTCCTGATTATAGAGGCTGGGTGTTTTTCGGTGCTGCGCACCGAAAAACACCCTATAATAATTTAAAGCATATATCGCTTACTTCCGTGGATTGGTATAGTTTGAAGAAGTAACCATTTCTTTTGTTAATTTTTCAATTTCATAAGCAATTCTGCTGAGATATTCAAGAGTATTAAGCAGTATTTCAGGATCCGTCAACTTAACATGATAACGCTTGAGAAGAGTTACATCTTTCTTTATTCTCATTTCAGTATATTTTTCCATAATATTTTTAATTGCTTCAACAATAATAGGAATTGATAAAAGTTTTCTGCCAATTTCTTCATTATCAACCAGAATTTTATTGACCATATTAAAATCTTCATCAGGAACCTCAATAGGCGTCATTTCGTTAATTTTAGCTTCGAGTCGTGATTTTACATATCTCTTAACGCAAAGCATTCTTAATTCACACTCAGATTCAATTTGAATATGATAATAAAGGGCTTTGTTTTTCCCGGCGCCTCTTGGTTTTAAATATATTGAAAAGTTTCTTCCCTGAAAACAACCTTCCAGAGAATATACACCATTTTCCTGAATTAATTTACCATTTGTAGAGTCTGCAACCTGTTGTAAATTTGATCCAATTTTTTTATTATCCAGCCAATTAATAACAATTAAGCTTGTTAAGACAGTAATTACTATAACTACGAATGGTATTATGGCAAGCCATTGAGACATTCAGTTTTCTCCAGTTTTAAGAGTTGGTTAATTAATAAATTAACAGAAACATAAATATATGATAAAAAAAAATAATTTTTAACACAAAACCTTTAAAAAATCTTTTACTCTATCATATAATTGCATACGTAATAATAATATTTTAAATCGAAGAAGGCTATGAGGCAATAATAATGTTAAAAGACAAAAAAATCGTAGTAATTGGTGCAGGAACTATGGGAAAAGCTCTTGTAAAGGGCTTGTTGGATTCAGGTCAAGTTAATAAAATTGTTGCTGTTGAAAGAAATAAAAAATATGCAGATAGAGCCCAGAGTGAGTTAACGATTCCTGTCTGCTGCCATCCAGAGAGCGTTAATCATATAAAAGATGCTGATATAATTGTTTTATGTATAAAACCTCAGGATATAGAAAACTTTTTAACAAGTGTAAAAGAAATATTAAAGCCTGAAACTTTAATAATTTCTATTGCTGCTGGTATAAGTACAAAATTAATTGAAGGACAATTGCAAAGTGAAAATCCTGTTATAAGGGCAATGCCAAATACACCATGTCTTATAAGAGAAGGAATGATAGTTGTATGTAGAGGATTAAATGCTGGAAATGGTCATATCAATATTGCCCAGATTTTATTTAGTTCTTTAGGAGAATGTATAGAACTAGAAGAAAAATTAATGAATGCTGTAACGGGTCTGAGTGGTTCAGGGCCAGCTTTTATCTATTTGATAATCGAAGCGCTATCAGATGGTGGTGTAATGGAAGGCATCCCCAGGAAAGTTGCAACAAGACTTGTTGCTAAAACCCTGCTAGGAGCTGCTAAAATGGTTTTAGATACTGGAAAACACCCTGCGGAGCTCAAGGATGATGTATCTACCCCTGCTGGATGTACAATAGGGGCTATATTAAGCCTTGAGGATGGAAGAATCAGGTCTGTTCTGGCCAGAAGTGTTCAAGAAGCATCTCGTATTGCTGCCAATCTAGGCACTTAATATTAGTTTTGATTAGTAAACTTCTTTATGTTCAAATAATAATTAAAAAAATTGTAAAGGTGTCATTTTGAAAAAAGTTTCAATTGGAACACATATATTATTAAATTTACTTGAATGTAATCAAGATTTGTTAACTAGATCAAATGTTGTTAGAGAAATACTTATTTCAACGGTGGAACAATCTGGTTTAACAAAAGTAGCAGAAAGTTTTTATCAATTTGAACCTTCTGGTGTAACAGGAGTTTTGTTATTATCTGAATCGCATATTTGTATTCACACCTGGCCTGAGTTTAATATGGCTGCCCTAGATATATTTTCCTGTTCTGACGAATCTAAAGCTCAAAAAGCAACCGAGATTTTAATTGAAAAGTTTTCGGCTAAAAGAGTTGAAAAGCAAGTTTGTTATAGATAAATTGTTTTATCTTAGTATAATTGCCTTAAATTCAGTTTCAATTTTAAAATATTATTTATGAAAAAGCTTTATAAAATATCAACTATAATTTGTGCAATTCTTTTTCTTTTTGCAATATTAAGTGTTGATTTACCTGCCCAAACACCTCAAAGTGTTCAGGAAGTTGATAATATTCAGTCAGAAGCACTATCTCAAATCGAAAATGAACTTAATATGGCCAGACAAGACCTTGAAACCAGAAAACAAAAAGAAATGGAAGTAATTCAAGCTTCTGAAATAGAAGAAAAAAAGAAAGAAAATTTGTTGAAAAAAATTGAAGATAAATATTTTGACCTTGGTAGAGAGTTAGAAACAAAATTTAACACTAAAAGGAAGAGCTTGATTTCTTATTATACTAATATGAAAGAGGAAATACTTGCTTCAATGCCTAAATCAAAAGGCGGAGAACTTCCAGAAAAAGAAGTCATTTTTGTTCCGCCTCAAAAATTAATTGGCAAATGGCAAATTTCAGCTGATAAATATCTTGGAACTTTAAGATTTGATAATCATAAAGGGTTAATGATTTCACGTGTTTGGTTTTTTATGTATAACAAATGGGATGATGTGTTTAATCTGACTTATGATGGTCAAAATCTAGCTTTTGACTACGAAAATCCTTATGGAATAAAATTACATTTTGAAGGGGAAGTTGATCCGAAAGTTAAAGAAATAAAAGGACAATTTTTTGACCTGAAAACAGATCAAGTTTATTCCTGGAAAGCATATAGATAATTTAACTGGCTAATTTATAAAGAGACTTATACTGGGTAGTGTTTTTCAAAGTGGTTAAATTAGCATTGTTTTCAATTTCTTCAATAATAGTAGAATCAATTTTAAGAGCTTTTCTGAAATATTTAAAAGCTTCTGATATTTGACCTACTTTTACATAAACGCAAGCTAAGTCATATAAAGCAAGTGATTGTTCAGGGTCAATTTGAATTGCTATTTTTAATTTGTTTATTGCTGAATCAAAATCACCAAGTAAATAATGTACTTCACCCCATCTGGCGTAAACATCAGAATAATGAGGGTCAATATCTATGGCTTTTTCATATTTTTCAATGGCTCCATTATAATCTTTGATTTTTTCTAATACCGTACCCCAGGCAAAATAGGCTTCTGCAAGGTTAGGGTTAAGCATAATAGCTTTTTTAAAATTTTTGCAAGCTTCTTTGTATTCACCTTTAGCTTCATGGGCCAATCCTATCCCAATTAAAATCTCTGAATTGTTAGGGCTTAGGGCTAGAGCCTGTCTATATTTGCTAATAGCTTCGTCGTGGCAATCCATTTCGTCAAGTATATTGGCCCAGTTGTAGTAAGCACAAACAAAACAAGGATTTAATAATAATGTTTCATTGTATTTCTCTATTGCTTCCTGGTATCTACCCTGTTTTTCATATATTTTGGCTATCTGGTATGGCACTTCAAAATCATCAGACAATTTTTGAAGTGATAAATAAATATCTAAAGCAATATTATATTCTTTTACTTTACAGTGAGAACTGGCAAGCTTTTTTAATATTTTTTCATTGTTAGGATGTTTCTCTAAATACTTTTTGTAATACTGGGTAGCAACAAAATGAATTCCAATTATAGTACAGAGGTCTGCAAAAAAGCAGCTTTTATTTTCACTGCAAAATTTTGCAGGAATTAAACAATATATTAGCCTGCATATAAGTAAAATAATTAACTTACAAACCGGCTTTAGTATAGTATTGCTTTTTCTCATAATATCAAATGTAAGTTCGTGCTGTGCCTTGTTATTCATATTTATTCCCAGTTCAAAAACTTATTAAACGTTAATTTAAAACATCTTTACACCGTTTAACACTAAAAAAAATTTCATTGTTTGAGAAAGCAGATTATTAGACACTCTTATACTAAAACATATTTATTCTTTTAAACTAATGATTTGTGCTAATTTTAGAAAAGAGTTATATATATATTATAAAAATACTTTAAAATGAATTCTGAAAGAGGTTTTTGTCGTTATATTATAAATTAAATATATAAATAACTTTGATTTATAAGAAGTTGTTTCTACAAAAGTATTGCTTTTGCTGGGTTGTTTCATTGTTATTTACGCAATCTTAATTATTAATTAATCTGGCTTTTTTTACATATTATTGTTATTAAAATATTTATAACAATCTAAAATCTTAATTTGTGTTACTATTTAATTGTTAAATAAATCTTTAATGCTTTAAAATGAACATAAAAAGCCTATCAGTAAATAAATACGTCAATCAAGCTATTTATCAGGTAAGAAGTGCATCTTTTCGTGAAAGTGAAAATGCTAATGGCTATTACCTTATGAG
This sequence comes from Cyanobacteriota bacterium, assembly GCA_040752795.1. Lineage (GTDB taxonomy): Bacteria > Cyanobacteriota > Vampirovibrionia > JBFMGH01 > JBFMGH01 > JBFMGH01. Next base: position 3,615 of record JBFMGH010000088.1, on the reverse strand, counting down.
ATTAGGTGATAGAACTGGCCAGATTGATGCTATATGGCTTAATACTCAAGATATAAATATGAAAATCGGAGATTTTATTTCAGTTGACGGAAAAGTGCAAAATTATCAGGGAAGAATGCAATTAAAAATATCATCTGCCCATAAAGTTGACCCTGATTTAGTCGATATAAATGAATATTCTTTATCTGCTGTTGATGAAAAAAAACTGCGTGATAAACTAATCAATTATATTGAATCTATTAAAATAAAACCCTTATATGTAATCGTAAAAAGATTACTGCTGGTTGATTTATATGAAGATTTTTCAAAAGCTCCGGCTGCGACTTATAATCACCACGCATATATGGGAGGTTTGTTCGAACATTCTTTAAGTGTTGCTGATATATGTGCCTGTTTTGCTGAAATTTATCCTGCTGCTAATAGAGACCTTTTGATTGCTGGTGCACTTTTGCATGATATTGGAAAAATAAATGAATTAGAATTTAATGAGTCCATTTCTTATTCTACTAAAGGGAATTTATTAGGCCATATTTTTATGGGGGCAAATCGCTTTATTGAAGAATGTAATAAAGAAAAAGATTTTCCTGAGTACCTGGCTAATCACATTGCACATATAATTTTAAGTCATCATGGTATTCTGGAAAGAGGAGCTCCTGTAGACCCAAGAACTATTGAAGCTATATTAGTTCATAAAGCCGATACGACAGATGCAGATGCTAATGCTTTTATTGTTTCTCAGGATGAAAGCGCCGGAGATAAGTGGCTTGTAAGCCGGGCATTGAATCGTATAATATACTTAGAATCCCCACCCGAATTTGAATTGAGGTAATTATAATGAATAATAATAGAGTTTTGCTAACTATCCTTGATGGATTTGGTGTTTCTGATAAAATTGAAGGTAATGCAATAAGATTAGCTAACACTCCAAACTATGATAGGTTACTTAATGATTATCCTAATAGAACAATAAGGGCAGATGGTTTATTTGTTGGGCTTCCTGAAGGTCAAATGGGAAATTCTGAAGTAGGACATCTTAATATTGGTGCCGGAAGAGTTGTCTATCAGGAGCTTACAAGAATTAATAAATCAATTAAAGATGGCGAATTCTTTGAAAATAGAGTATTATTAACAGCCGTAGAAAATGTGAAGAAAAATAATTCAGCTATGCACATAATGGGCCTCGTAAGTCCGGGTTGTGTTCATAGTTCTATGGATCATATGTATGCTCTATTTGAAATGGCAAAAAGACATAATATCAAAAAATTCTATTTACATGCTTTTTTAGATGGCCGTGATACTCCTCCTTCATCAGCGAGTGGTTATTTGAAAGAAGTTGAAGAAAAATTAGCTGAATTAAATCTGCCTAAAATAGCGTCAGTTATGGGCAGATATTATGCTATGGATAGAGATAATAGATGGGAAAGGGTTCAGAAAGCCTATGATGCCTTGCTGGCAGGAGAAGGGATTAAGGCGCAGCTCTCTTATGAAGCTGTTAAGGCTTCTTATAATGAAGGTGTTAATGACGAATTTGTCATGCCTATTGTTGTTTTAGATGACGCTAGAATAAAAGATAATGATTCAATAATTTTCTTTAATTTTAGACCAGATAGAGCTAGAGAATTGACCAGGGCTATAAATAATGAAGATTTTAATGGTTTTGAGCGAAAAAAAGTTATTAAGAATCAATATTATGTTTGCATGACTCAGTATGATGAAACTTTTACCCTGCCAATTGCTTATCCTCCTCATCACCTTACTAACATAATGGCTGATGTGATGGATAAATATAACTTGAAACAGTTTAGAACTGCAGAAACAGAAAAGTATGCACATGTTACATTCTTCTTTAATGGCGGTGTAGAAAAAGCACATAAAACAGAAACACGTGTGCTGGTTAATTCTCCAAAAGTTGCAACCTATGATCTTAAGCCTGAAATGAGTGCATTTGAAGTATGTGAGAAGGTTGTAAATGCTTTAAATGATCCTGAATTTAGTTTTATGCTGGTTAATTTTGCTAACCCTGACATGGTAGGTCATACTGGTGTTCTTGAGGCCGCTATAAAGGCTATTGAGGCAATTGATATTGTTTTAGGGAAAATAGTTGAAGCAGTTAAACAGAATAATGTAACTATGTTATTAACAGCTGATCACGGCAATGCTGAATGTATGATTGACCCGGATACTGGCGAGCCTCATACGGCACATACAACAAATCCGGTTCCCCTTATATTAATTAATTCTAAAGATAATTATGATCTGTCTTCTGAGGGCAAATTAGCAGACCTGGTTCCTACAGTTTTAGATTTAATGGGTATTGAGTTGCCTGAAGAAATGAGCGGCAAGTCTTTATTAGTAAAAAAAACTAATCTGGTAAAACATTAGAATTGTAAAAATTATAATAAAAACTAAAAGAGGTAGCCATTATGACTACCTCTTTTCTCATTAATGTTTGTTAATCTTCGTGAAAAGCAACACATCTTGCAATACAAGATTCACCACCCACAAATCTCCAGGGGAAGATACCAATTTTTGTACGTTTATTAGATAGTTCGTTAATATCTCCACCAAGGCATTCAGCGTGAATTACATCGTGAGGGAATAAATATATGTGCATCAGTTGATAATGATTATCCGGGAAGAAGTGATTAATCGGTTTGCCCCATTTCTCTTCAAATTCTCTGGCTTGCATAGGCATCCAATCTCTTATTTTAGTGTTCATAGGGTGATCAGCTGATCCGCAATCTACACCAATCCACTTAAATTTCATGTCAAGACACCATTCAGCAAATTCCATTTTGGGTCCAGGGTGTTTTACCATATATCTAACTTCATCAGCTTCAGGTTTTTCCCAGGAGTATCTATTATAACCAGTGTTGATAACTAAAATATCGTTTTTTCTGATATCTGCACGTTTCATTAGATCCTCAGGACCATAGAAACCATAGTCTTCGGCCATATCACTTATATCAACAACAACTGCATCTCCATAAAGTTCATCCAGTGGAATCGAAGCAATATCTCTGCCATGTGTGCAAAAGTGTAATGAACCATCAAGGTGAGTTCCAACATGGTTTGAATGTGTTAACAATTGACCATTGGCTCCGTTCGGAGCTAACCTTTTGAAAAACTTTATCTGTAAAGGTTCGTATGTTGGCCATGCTGGTGTCAGATCAGATAGTGGTGTTGTTAAATCAATTAATCTCATTTAATACTCCTTTCATTGAGACTATAAAAGATCTTTATATTTGTTATAAAATGCAATAATAGCATCTTCAAAGCATTTAGTAGGTGGTTTGGTAAGGCCTGCTCCTACCATGCCAATACCGGGTTCTTTGTGGGCAATGCCAGTATTAATAGCTGGTAATATGCCATTGTCTATAATCTTTAATAAATCAATACCTGTAGGAGTGCCTCTAAAGTTAAATATAGGTATCTTATAAGTGTTATTTTCGGTGATAGTGATATCATACATATTCATAGTAAAATTAACAGCATCTTCTGGTGAACCTCCAACAAATTGAACTATTGCCGGAGCAGCAGCCATAGCAAAGCCACCTATACCAGCTGTTTCTGTAATAACGCTATCTCCAATATCAGGGTTGGCATCATTGGCAG
>JBFMGH010000087.1:0-4055 GCA_040752795.1 Cyanobacteriota bacterium | reverse complement strand
CTTAATAATGCTAGTTTATAGTAATTAATATTTAACATGTTCTTATACTAGCATTATGTTCATTAGAACAAAAGGGGTATAAGAACTTTTTTTAAGTTTTTATATTAAAATGCGTAACTCCTGTTTAAATAAATTGAACCTTTAAGAAGAGATGGCTTTATTTAGCTCACTAACAAGAAGATCAGGATCAATACCATGAACCCTTGCCCCAGCTTCAACATTCTCATATCTGGCAGCAGCACATCCAATACATCCTAAACCAAACTTTGCAAATACTTCCAGTGTTTCAGGATAATTTTGAGCTATTTCTATAATACTCATATCATTAGTAATTTTGTTTTCACTCATTTAGGATCTCCTTTAAATCAAAATTTATCAATAAAAAATATACCATAAATCAGTTATTTTAAGTATTACAATTTAAATATACATATTAATGTGAAAGATTTTTAGAGATAAATTTGTTAAAAAAGTTGCCTTGAAAAAAAAAATTTTTATAATTTTTAATAGCCAGTAATTTAAGGGTTATAAAATGATAAATTTAATTGATTTTTTTGCATTGAGCACAGGAGGAGATTCTCCAATAGGGCTAAAAGCTTTTGAAACTACTGAAAAACTTAACCAACCAGCACTAGAAGAACAAAAGCAGGTGAATTTTAACTACTTGTTTCAACAAGATTTATGTTTTAGCTTAGCAACCCCATCTAATAACGACCTGCCAGAAAATGACTGTGGTATTAAATGGCTAAGTAAAATAAATACTATTTCCAAATAGATTCACTTTTGACAAGATAATAGATAAAAACTTCATTAAACTTTATTTTTAGTTGTCATTGAATTTCTCAACAATAATTATGTAGTTACTTTTGAGAGAACCCCTAATTCATTACCAACTTTTGTAAAAGCTTCAATAGCTTTATTAAGATGCTTAAGCTCATGAGCTGCAGAAATCTGAACCCTAATTCGTGCTTGCCCTTTGGGTACAACAGGGTAACTAAAGCCAATAACATAAATACCCTCTTTCAGCATTTTATCAGCCATTTCAGTAGCAAGTCTGGCATCTCCAAGCATAATTGGAACAATAGGATGATCACCTGGTTTAATTTCAAAACCAGCCTGTGTCATTTTAGTCCTGAAATATTTAGTATTATCTTCAAGCTTATCTCTAAATTCTGTCGTTGATGTTAATATATCCATCACTTTAATAGCTGATGCGACTATTGCTGGTGCTACAGAATTACTGAACAGATATGGCCTTGATCTTTGCCTTAAAAAATCTATAATTTCTCTTCTTCCTGTTGTAAAGCCACCACTTGCTCCACCCATTGCTTTGCCCAGGGTTGACGTAATTATATCAATTCTGCCAATAACATTATGATACTCCTGAGTACCTTTACCATGCTTTCCTATAAATCCTGTTGAATGGCTATCATCTACCATTACAAGTGCATTATATTTTTCGGCAAGATCACATATTTTATCAAGAGGTGCTATACTACCATCCATACTAAAAACGCCATCTGTTGCAATCATCCTGATTCTTTTATCCTGTGTTTCTTTAAGATGTGTTTCAAGTTCATCCATATTGCAATTAGCATACCTGCGTCTTTCTGCTTTGCAAAGTCTTATTCCATCAATTATACTAGCATGATTTAACTGATCACTAATTATCGTATCATCTGCTAAAAGTAATGTCTCAAATAAGCCACCATTAGCATCAAAGCATGACGAATAAAGTATAGTATCATCTGTTTCAAGAAACTTAGAAATTTTCATTTCTAATTCCTTGTGTAAATCTTGAGTTCCACATATAAATCTTACACTTGATAAACCATATCCGTGAGTCTCCATAGCTTGCTTAGCAGCATTAATAAGCTCAGTACTATTAGATAAACCAAGATAATTATTAGCACAGAAATTAATTACTTCAGAACCATCTATAAGAGATATATCAGCTTTTTGAGGTGATTTTATAACTCTTTCATTTTTGTAAGTACCAGCTTCTTTAATTTCTTTTAATTCTTTTATTAAAATTTCTCTATTTGTATACATATATATCCCTCCAATTATTATGGATAAAGTACAATTTTTCCACTTTCACCACTTTTCATTAGTTCAAAAGCTTGCTTATAATCTTCCATCTGAAATTTATGTGTTATAACAGGTTTCACATCTACCTGCCCGCTTTTTATCAGGCTACTAGTCTTATACCAGGTATCAAACATTTTTCTTCCCGTAATACCATATACACTAACGCCTTTTAAAACTATTTGTTCTGCAAGGTTAAGTTCCACAGGCTGAGATGGTATACCCAACATTGATAGCCTGCCACCATTTCTTAAAACTTTTAGCTCATTAATAAGTGCAGCATTATTACCTGAAACTTCAAGAACTACATCAATTCCCAAACCATCAGTTGCATCAAGCATAATAGATACCACGTCATCATTAATCCCATGAAGTATATTAGCTTTTTTAGAAAGTTTTCTTGCCAAATTCAGCTTATATTCATTAACATCAACAGCAAATATTTGTGTAGCCCCAGCTACTTCAACTAAAGGTATACAAAATAGACCGATTGCACCAAGACCAAATATTGCTACAGATTTTCCTACTAACTCATCTACATATGCCGTTTGAACAGCATTACCAAAAGGCTCTTGAATTGAAGCTAAATCACGATCAAAATCATCTTCATTTTTCCAGGCACAGATTTCAGGCAATGCTACATAATCAGCAAAGACACCATCAACGTCTACACCAATAATCTTAAAATCTCTGCAAATGTGATACTGCCCTGTTCTACACAAATAACAATTTGAGCATACTATATGACTTTCTGCAGAAACAAAGTCTCCAACTTTAATATTTCTAACCTGTGGCCCTGTATCAACAACAACGCCTGCTAACTCATGGCCAATAACTCTAGGCACTTTTATTCTATTCTGGCTCCATTTATCCCAGTTATAAATATGAAGATCAGTACCACAAATACTTGTTGTTTCAACTTTTATAAGAATTTCATCATTCTTTATCTGTGGAACATTAACTTCAATAAGCTCTAATCCAGGAGCAGCTTCTACTTTAGCTATTGCCTTCATCTTTTCAGCCATCTTTTTAAAACCTCAAAACTCTTTTATTATCCTTAAACTTTAAGTATATTTACTAAATTATAAAGGTATAGTATTTATTAAATATTTAAATTTAAAAATAATGAAAATGCTTTCATTTAAAGTTTTATAAAAAAAGAATATATTTTTAAAATTATTAATTATTGTCTTTGAAGCTTTCTATTGCCTTTTTTATAGCTTCAATTGATCCTTCCATCGTTTTTGCAATATCAGGCTTAAAGCTTTTAAGCTTATCTACCATTTCATCAGCTGCTTTAAATTCCTCTAATTGAGCATATAGAAGTCCGCAATTGTATATTGCTTTAATATAGAATTTATCCAGATTTATACATTCAATATATGTTTCCAAAGCTTTCTCATATTGCTCAATTTTTTCATACGCAATTGCTAAATTAAAATGATAAGAAGCCATATAAGGATCAAGATCAATAGCTTTTAAGTAATATTCAATAGCTCTTTTTGAATCATTATCAAGAGAATATGTATAGCCAATTCCTGAAAACACATCTGCAATTTCACAATCAATTTCAAGAACTTTTGTATAGATTTTCCTTGCATCAAGTATCATATTTTTTTCAAGATAGCAATTAGCCAGGTTTATCAAATTGCTAACATTATTTGGAGATAATTCATTTGCTTTATTCAAAAATGATATAGCCTTATCATATTCACCTTTAAGTGCATACATAGCTCCAATATTACTATATGCTAAATAGTTTTCAGAATTTAATTGTATTGCCTGATTGAAATATATTATTGCTGAATCGTAAAGTCCTGCTTTTGCAAAAGTTGTGCCATAGTTAATGCAATAATCAGAATTAAATGGATCTAAATTCATAGCTTTTTTATAGTATCTTACAGCTTCAATATTATCCCCTAATGCATCATAGCAAGATCCAATGCCATTGTATATCTCTGGTGTCA
>JBFMGH010000086.1:0-18731 GCA_040752795.1 Cyanobacteriota bacterium | reverse complement strand
TTTATTAGAGGGTGTTTTTGCCTGCAGCAGCAGGCAAAAACACCAGGCTTCTATAATTTGGAATCTATAGATTACTTTCAAGGAATAGTATAGTTTATATAAAAAATTTATTGTATTGATGCCAATATCTTATCAAAGTGTTGGTTGGCAAAGTTATTATATTCATTATAAGGGATAAGTGGTTTTATCATATCTTCCTGTAGTTCTGGAGAAATAATACCTTTTTCAACCACTTCTTTCCCGGCTTTTCGAACTTTCTTTTTATAACCATCAACAATAAGATTTAGCAATGGGTTATCAACCAGTAACATTGGCCCCTGACTTCTATATATTTCACCAACGATTTTTGACGCTTCCATTAATTCTAGATATTTAAAGCAAGACTTAAAATAATCAAAATGAACATTCTCAGGAAAACCACAGTTTGAAATAATTACAATACCTGTACTGCTATCTTTAGAAATACGAGATTTATGATATGATATTCCATCTTTACTAAGGGCAATATGTGGATCAGCAACAGGTATTAATCTGTCAAGAAAATCTTTCATAATGCCAGTAACACCACCAACATAAACAGGTGAAGCAAATACTATAATATCAGAATTAATATATATTTCTAGTAATTCGGCCATATCATCATTCATAGCACATTTCCCAGGAGTTTTCATCCAGCATGTAAAACACCCAATACAGTGATGTATTTTTTTATGAGCCAGAAAAACATTCTCAGTTTCAGCACCTGCTTCTTTAGCACCAGTTAAAAATTCCTGAACAATAACATTTGTAGCGCTGTTTTCAGCTTTAGGGCTCCCATTAAATGCTGTAATTTTCATTTTTATCTCCTTTTAAGCTGTTTAGATAATGCTTTATAATCAACAATTCTAGTATGAAAATAGATTTTTTCATAACAATATCAAAACTTAAAAAATCAGTAAACAAAAACGTGCGCTGACTATAAAAATTATCATAACAAGTATTTCGGTGAACATATTTATGACGTAGTAATATATTATATCCAAATTAAGACAAAGGTAATTTAAAACAGAAATTACTACCTTTTTCTAGCTCACTTTCAACCCATATCTTGCCTCCATGAGCACTAATAATTTGTTTTGATAAATATAATCCTAAGCCGGTCCCTACTTTTCTAAACTTTTTGGAGCTTGTATAGTATAACTCAAATATTTTTTCAAGATCAGATTCTGGTATACCATAACCATCATCTTTTATAGATACTGTAACAAATTCATCATCTTTGCTAATACTTATTTCTATTTCACTATTGTCATGAGTATAAGCGATAGCATTATGAATCAAATTAATTAATACCCTGGTAATACTTTTTTTGTCTGCAAATAAAATAACTAGTTCATCCTGGAAATCAAGATTTATTTGTTTATTGCTATTTTCAATGAAAGGGTTTAATTTTGATATAGTTAAATTTATTAAATCAAAGAGATTAATTTCTTCTTTTAGAATTTTTAACCCTTCAGCTTCAAACCTGTAAACATCAAGAAGGGTTTTCACAAGGCTCAATAGATCTTCATTAGAGTTTAACATGTTTTTCGCAGCATTCATCTGTGTTTCAGAGAGTTCTCCATAAGAGCCTTTGATAAGATATTTAAGAGCATGATTTTCTGCTAGAAGTGGTACTCTCAGATCATGAGAAAGTGTAGCAATAAAGTTTTCTTTAATTTTTTCAGAGGTTTTTCTTTCGGTTATATCTCTAAAAAAACCTATCAAACATGGTTTAATATTATATTTAATCTTACGAGCAGCAATATCTACATAAAAAATAGTTCCATCTTTTCTTTTGCAAGGTATATCTATAGAGAATGATCTCTTACCTTCTATTTTCTCTTTACATTCCTTTATAACACGTTCTAGAGCATAATCAGGATGGATATCTTTAACGCTTAACCCTTTTAGTTCATCTCCGGAATAACCAAACATATTATTAAATGACTGATTGGTCTCTACGAATGCAAAGGATTCAATGTCAAGAATTACAACACCATCTATAATGCTATCATAAATTGCCTGAAGATGATTTTGATATTCAAGAAGCTTTTCATCTTTACGTTTTCTCTCTGTGATATCTCTTACTACAGCTACAATGTTTTTTTCATTGTTATGCTGAATCTTAGATACAGATATTTCTGTAGTTATTAAAGCACCAGATTGTGTTAAACAATTTGATTCAAAGAAATTTTCTGATTGAGAGATATTTTCTATTTGATTTAATATCTTTGAAAAAAAACAATTACCAGAATCCGGTACTTCAGAAGGAATAAGCATATTAATGTTTTTACCAATAATATCTTCTTTTGAATATCCATATATCCTTTCAGCTGCTTTATTCCAGTAATTTATTTTGCCATATGTTGTAAACATTATAATGCCATCATAGGCAGAATCAGATATGGCCTGAAATTTAAGATTTGCTTCAAGCAATTCTTCCTGGGTTTTTTTTCTTTCTGTTATGTCTCTTATAATAGCTATAGCCTGCCACTTGTCATCAAATTGAATAGAAGAGACAGAAAGCTCAATATAAAATTCTGTTTGATCTTTTTTTAGAGCAGAAAATTCAAGTGTTTTGCCTACGGCAATACCACTACCAGTTTGTTGAAATAATTTAAAACCTTCTTTATATTTATCCCAGAACCTGCTTGGTGCAAGAAGTAAGTGAACATCTTTACCATATACTTCTTCAGGCATATAGCCAAACATTCTTTCTGCTGCAGGATTCCAGTATGCTATTTGCCCCTGATTATCAATCATAATAATAGCATCCTGGGCTGCCTGAGAAATTGTTTCAAACAATGCCTTTGATGTTAGCATTTTAAACTAAAGCCTTACTTCCATAAATCCTAACTGATGAAGTCTTTAATTTATAATATATAAAATTTATTTAAATTACATTAATCTTAAGTGTATGATTAATAACCACCCGAATAATAATTTTGAGAGTAATATTATTTACAATAAGTGCGTATTATTCCTTTGATAAGTGAAAAATCAGGTTCGTGATTTTTCATAGCAATAATAATTAGACTTTTGTTTAATGTTAGAAAAAGTGTATATAATTCGAATTGATAATCATTCCTGATTACAGTATATTTAGCCGAATTAAAGTCTTGTATTAATTCATTTGTATACATTATTGAAGTATTATAAAAATTCTCAATATTCAATACTTTTGTATTGTTTAACTTGTCTATAAATCTATTTGATAATTTTATAAGTTTATTTAATTTATTTAGATTTAAAAAGTCTTTTGTTTCAGGAAAATAAACACCCGGCGTTACTAAAGCAAAATATGTATTAGATGAATCGAAATATAACTGAGTTTTACAAAGCCCAATAATGTTTTTATCTATTATTTTTTTAAATTTTACTGATTGAGATACAGGTTTTTTTAGTGAACTAAATTGATTATATAAATTTGAAGGCTTGAATTCTTTAGATTTATTCTGTTCTAAGTTTTTACCAGACTTAATTTCTGTGTTACTCAATTTTATTACCTTATAAATACCAAATTCATTAAGAAATTATGTTTGATTCTTATAAATAATAAAATTGAATAAACGATGAGTAAAAAAAGTTAAGCTAACTTTAAACTAAAATAAAAAATAATATATTTAAAATTTACGATTCGGTCGCAAGAGAAAACACTGTGCCCAGAGCAACTTTGGTAGATTTCTCAATGCCATCATAATTGGCTTTTGCAGCAGTGTCTGTTGTTTTATGGTTATAAAGCCTGTTGCCAAAATCATCTTCGTAAGCCCAGACTAAAGATATAGCAGGAAATCCGCCCTCTTTATCAAAGGCAGCTGCGTCTGTATGATAATTTCTTTCGTGGTCCTCATTGCTATATGGTACTTTTAATCGTTTTGCAGCATCTATGGCCGCTTTTTCAAGTTTAATGTTCTTTTGGGGTTTACCACCCTCAATAGTCAGGTATTTACCTTTGGCAGCGAGGCAATCCATATTTATTATTTCGACTTTGTCTTTAAAACCATTTATATTAAGCTGTTGAGCAAGATATTTTGAACCTAGGCATTTAGTTTCTTCACCGGAAGTAGCTACGAATACAATATTTTTATCATATTTCCTTTTGCCTAATACTCTTGCTATTTCAAGCATGGCTGCTACCCCGGATGCATTGTCATCTGCTCCGGTAAAAACTTTACCGCTGTCATGATCTCTGCCAAGATGGTCATAATGGGCTGTTAAGAAAACATATTTATCGGTTTTTGTTTTTGCGGGTATATAACCCAGAATATTTGTAACTCTATAAATGCTACCTTCTACATTTAAAGCATCCTTAGAGTTATCATGTTCTAGTTTTTTGGTTTTAGGGTTTTGAACTCTTGCGTGATAAAAAACTTCAAAAATGGCATGTTGTTTATAAGTTTTATCTGCAAAAGGTTTAAATGGCCTTAAACCACTTTCTTTAAAATTTGAAATAATATATTCTTGTGCCTTTTCACTACCTTCTGTATCAGGAAGCCGGCCTGCAAGTTCATCTGAAGCAAGATATTTAACGTGTTGTTCTAATTTTTTTCTGTCTATTTGTTCTGCAAGGTTTTCTAATGTGATTTTTTTTGCACCGGTAAAATAAACTATTGCCTGGTGAGAATTAACTACTGGCAATTTTATATCTGGCAGAATAGTTTTAATATCAGCAACCTTTGTATTAATCGTTTTATTTAACGATTTACTTCTTAAATTCTCTCTAAAATTAATATTTGTTATCAAACAATCCAATTTTACCATCCCACGTTACTAAAAACCTTAAGACTGCTAAAAAGATAATGTTGCTAAATTATTAATAAATATAAACAGGTAAGACTTTATAAACAAAACTTTTCATATATTGAAAAGACTCAGGAGCTTAAAGCCTGTATAAATTCTGTGTATCTGTTAAGTATTTTAAAAAATAATCTAAAATCTATTCATTGGTGTCCGGTTATATTTTTCAGTTTTTGAAATAATTCTTTTTATAAAAAATGGTTGAGTGCAGCAGCTTTGCTGCAAGCGAACTCGGCCCGCTGTCAGCGACTGGCCTCCCCCTATGAGGGGGATAAAGGGGGTGGGTCTGATGTAAAGCTACAGTTTAATTAACCTTTTACAAAAAAATAATTACAATCTATTTCTATAGTAAACGCATGAAATTATGAGACATAACTGGAAATCATGAGGGTGTTATGCCCGCCTTCGGCGGGCATAACACCCGAACCCTTTATTTTCTGAAGTCTATTTTATTTATGCGTTCATTATATTAAATTATTGTATTTTTAAAATATTTTTCCTGAGAAAATTCAAACGGTTTATACACTGTTATCAAAAGCTTTTAATGTGTCAGGTATTTTTTTATCGGACATTACTGAAATCTATTAATAAATTTTAGGTTCCTGATAGAAATTTTTATTGCATAATTAGGAATTTAAATTAACAGTTAATGAATTAACAACTCCTATAAAAACAGCCATAATTAAATAATATGCTGTCTTGAAATAAATTTTTACTAAAAATTTTATTGTTTTTTTAAATTGTTTATAGCACTCTACAATATGTTAATTCAATTTAAATTATATTTTATTTAACATTTAATAGAATGATTAGCGTTTTGTTTAATGATTATAGATTGTTAACTAATGAAACTAGTTAAATTGGGTAATCAATATATACTTGATTAATATTTTATTTGGTTGGAGTGCAACAGAATGAAAACATTTTATAAAAATAAAACTTTTTGGGTTATAGCTATAATCTTGATTGTAATAATATTTATATCTGTAAAAAACATAAAGAATTCTGATACATTTAAAGTTAAAAAACCTATAGAGAAACAGCTGTTGCAGGTTAAAACCGTAGAAGGGCGCAAAGGATTAATAAGACAATTTCTTATTGGCGAAGGAACTACCAGAGCAGTAAAAAGAGAATTTTTAAAATTTGATTACCCTGGCAAAGTAACCTTTATTGGAAAAGATGCAAGTGGAAACGATTTAAAAGAAGGTTCAAGAGTTAAGCCAGGCCAGCTTCTTGCGCAGATAGATAAAAGAGAACAATCTGAAACTATGAAAGTTTATGATGCCGACATTGAAAAGGCTAAACAGAGTGTTGCATCAGCTTTTGCTGGCCTTGAACAGGCTGAAAAAAACAATGAATTAGCTGTCTTAAAGCTTGAAAGGGCTAAAAGATTATATGATAAAGAAGCTATTTCTGCTCTTGAGCTTGAGGCGGAGCAGGCCAGATATTATAACGCTGAAGCTTCTTTGAAAACAGCCAGAGCTAACCTTAAGGTTGCACAATCACAGGTAGATGCTGCTATTGCTCAAATGAATCAGGCTAAAATAAAAATGGAAAAAACCAGTATTTATGCTCCATTTGATGGAATTGTAAGTTATTTAAATATTAAAACTGGTGACTATACTGCGCCTGAAGCTATTAACACTTCTAGTGAACAGGCTCAATTGCAATCAACTCCTATAGTTGTTATAGATCCAGATATTTATGAAATAACCTTAAACTTACCTTCATACGAAAGTACCTACTTAAGAGTCGGCCAACCAGCTTTTTTAACCTGGGGAGACTTTTCATTATCTGATAACATAGAAGATATTATAAGAAAAAAAGAAGTTCCAATAGTACAGGGCTTCGTTTATTCTGTTAACCCTGCCATTAGCCCAAGTGGTAGAACTATTCAGGCTAAAATAAGAACACTTGGCGGGGCTAAATATCTTAAAGATGGTATGTTTGTTACCTGCTGGATAATTGTTAAACAAAAAAAAGATGCTATTATAGCACCGGGAGACAGCTTAATTTACAGGAAAGATAGAACATTTGTTTTTGTTGTTGATCCAAAAACAAAAGTGGTAGAAAGGAAAGAAGTTAAAGAGGGAATCTTTGGAATGAAAGATTCTGAAATTATAAAAGGTATTAAGGTTGGTGACCTCCTTGTAACAGAAGGAAGGCATAGATTGGTTGAAGGTACAAAAGTTCAAATTATTGATGAAAAGGGAGACAATTAGAAATGAAACCAGAAAAAACGTCTGCCTTATTTGAATTCTTTTTCATTAAACCGGTTTTTAGTAGCCTTCTTCTGATAATGATGATTATATCAGGATTGATAGCTTATGGGGCTATGATAAAAGAATCTAACCCGGATCTTGAAATTCCTCAAGCTCTTATTATTACTACCTGGCCCAGTGCTTCTCCAGACCTTATTGAAAAAGAAATTACTAATAAAATTGAAAAAAAGTTAAAATCATTGAAAAATCTTAAAAACTATAGCTCCGGATCTCTTGATTCTGTTTCAATTATTTCTGTAAAGTTTCAAGCTGACGCACCAATGCAAGAATCTATGCAAATGCTTCAGACTAAAGTTAGAGAGGCTGAAGCTGATTTGCCTGAAAAAGCAAAAAAACCAAAAATTGAACCTTTTTCAATCAGTGATATTCCTATAATGACTTTTATGCTCTATGGAAACCTTGATGATGCTCTTCTTTCTGATGCCGCTAAAGATATTAAAACTCAACTTGAAAAAATAACAGGTATAAAAAAGGTTGAAATTAGCGGTAATAGAAAAGAAATCGTGCAGGTACAATTGTTACCGGAACGACTGAATTCTTTAGGAATATCTCCAACGATAGTAAGAGAAAGAATTAACGAAGCTAATCAGGATATGCCTTGGAATAAACTTGAAAATCCTGATTTTACTGCAAATTTAAAATTAGCCGGAAGATTTGACAATATTAAGGCCCTTAAAGAACTACCAATTATAAGACTCCCACAGGGTAGGGTTATTAGGCTTGAAGAACTAGCTATTGTTAAAAGAGACCTGGCTACTGAAAAAAATCGTACCTTTATTAGCAAAGATAATAGTGATTATCAAAAGTGTATAACACTAAGTGTATACAAACTTCCAGGTCAGGATACTATTGAACTGATTGATAAATCTAAAGCAGTTATTAACCAAATTGAAACATCATCTGACTGGCCACACGGAATGAAATATGAAATAATGTCTGATGAATCTGTTCTAATATGGGAAAACTTGCTAAATGTTTTCAATAACTGCTGGCAGGGCATGCTTGCAGTATTTGTTGTGCTGTTTATAATGCTAACATGGAGGGAGGCCCTTATTTGTGGTCTTTCAATACCGATAACCCTGATGGGTACACTGGCAATTCTTTATGCGCTTGGCAATAGCCTTAATGAGATTGTTATTATAGGTATGATTCTTGCTTTTGGGATTATGGTAGACGATTTTATTCTTATAATGGAAGGTATGCATCATGCGATGTCGGAGTTAAAGCTTTCTATTGAGGAGTCTCAATGGTATACGCTTAAAACATTTGCTATACCATCACTTTCTGGTTCTTTGACTACCATTATTGTTTTTATTCCTCTTATGTGCGTGGGTGGTGTAGATGGAAAGTTTATCAGATTAATCCCTATTACGGCTGCAATTTGCCTTGTCATTTCGTATTTCGTATCAGTATTTATTAACGTACCATTATCAGCTTTATTCTTGAAAAACCAGAAATCTGTATCTGAAAAAACATTTGTAGACACTATAAATGATAAAGCATCAGCTGCATTATTAGTATGGCTTAAAGAAAAGGCTTTATGTAGCAAAAGAGTAGCAATTTTCTGGGTTTTAGGAACAATGCTCCTCTTTATTTTATCTATTGCTGCCGCTGGTATATTACCTTCAACTTTATATCCTAAAGCAGACGGGCGTAATTTTGGTATTTCTATTGAATTATCTCCTAATACCAGTCTTGATGATTCTCAAGAACTGGCTGATAAAGTTGGAAAAGTATTGACAGAAAAGAAATACCTTAAAAGTGTTGTTAAATATATAGGTAAGAAAAGCCCATTTTCAGTCAATTCAAGCAGTGAATATCTTACTGTTACCGAGGCCCCTTATTTGATCGGCTTCTCATGCTTATTTACACCCAAAGAGCAACGGGAAAAAATGGCCTTTGAATATGCAAAAGATTTAAGAGATGATATCGAACCATTATTAAAAGATATACCTGGCGCTATGATGGTAATGACTCCGGATGTTGGGGGCGCTACAAATGCTGACCCTATTCAAATTGTCTTGTCTGGAAATGATATGGATCATTTAAGAAAAAATTCTGCTCAGATTCAGGAATTGCTGGCTAATACACCGGGCATTACAGATGTTAGAGACAACCTGGGACCTACCAGTGAAGATATTAATGTACTCCCTAATAGAGAAGCACTTGAATTTTATGGCCTTAACTTTGCTGATATGGCAATGCAAATTAGACTGGCCATGGCTGATGATGAGGTGGGTAAATTTAAAATGCCAGGTATTGAAGATGATTTAGATATTATTCTGGGTTTTTCATGGCCAAGTAGAAAAGGTGATATGGGTGGCCCCAAAAGCTGGGAAGAAGTTTCGATTGTCGGAGTATTTGATAAAAATGGTCAAAGAATTCCTGTTTTATCAATATTAACCCCTGTTATTGATGCAGCTCCTTTATCTATAACACATTACAATGGTCAAAGATCTGTTACAGTTATGGCTAAAACTGAAGATCGAACTGTAGAAGAAATTCTTGAAGAAATTGAACCTCATATAAAAAAATTAAAGAAAGACTGGCCAAAAGGTTTTGAATATCAATTTGCCGGAGAAGCTGAGTCTTCATCTGAAACATATGCTTCAATGGGGCAGGCTTTTATTATTGCCCTTTTCCTGGTTTTTGCTATTCTGACTATACTATTCAACAACTATAAACAGCCATTTATTATAATGTTCAGCGTATTATTTGCAATGATAGGAGTATTCGGAGGTTTCTTCCTGGCCTGGATACCTATATCATTCCCTGCTCTTATCGGCATAATTTCACTGGTGGGAATTGTTGTTAATGATGCAATTGTAATGATTGATACAATGAATATTCATACAAGAAATAATTTGCCATTGATAGAATCTGCTGCTAGAGGAGCTTCAGACAGATTAAGGCCCATATTAAGTACTACGGTTACAACAGCAGTTGGCTTAATACCTCTTGCTTTAAGTGACCCATTGTGGATGCCTCTATGTACAGCTATAATATTTGGTTTACTTGCTGCTACCGTTGTATCATTAATAATAGTTCCCTGTATTTATTTCTTGCTGATGACTAAATGGGGAGAAGCTAAATGATAAGCAATATCAATAAAAGCTTATTAATAATTTTCCTTTGTTGTTTATATTTGTCAGCAAGCAATATTCTAGTTGCTGAGGATCTTAACCAGCTTCAGATAAAACCTGAAATTAATACGCAACAGCAAGAAACACAAACTACATCGCTTGAAGAAGTTACTTTAATAGATTATTTTATACCTAAAAACTATACATTAACCCTTGAAGATTCACTTAATATGTCTCTTGAAAATAATAGTGCCTTTAATGTAACTAAAAAAGATACTCAAATTTATAAAATTAGAGCTAAAAAAACGGCACTAACTTTTCTGCCTGTATTAAATACTTCTTTAAGCTTCATTTATCAAAAAGATTATTCTAAAGTAGGCGATGGAGATATTATTGAAATCCCCTATATCGGCCCGGTAGATTTTGGTGGCTTTGACGCTGAAGATAACTGGAAAAGATATTATTCCCTTACAGCTATTCAACCTATTACAGGCCTGTTAAGACGCTACCACTGGAAAAAAATTGCTGATCTAAGCTTTGAACAGGCTCTGCTTGATGAAGAATTAACCGGGCAAAATACCGCAATGACAGTATATACTAGCTATTTTGAAGCCCTTGCGGCTAAATACCAGATAGAAGCTCTCAAACAAAATGTTGAAGAGCTAACAAAATCTTACAATATTGCATCTATAAGATACGAAGAAGGAACAACAATTAAAAGAGATAAACAAAAAGTAGAAGTGGAACTTGATAAAGTTAAATTTCAACTTTTTGCTAAAGAAAATGAATATCAGGAAAATATTAATAAATTAAAAAATGCTATAGCAATTAAACAGGAAGATAATCTGCAACTCGTTACGCAATATCAACCTTTAGAGTATAAAATATCAGTTGATGAAGCAACTAAAATTGCTCTGGATAATAATCAGGAATTACAAAAGTCTGTTCTACGCCTTAAAATGGCTAAACATTCTAAAAATGAGCTTTATAATAACTATATACCTGATATAAACTTGTCGTTGAATTATGTAAATCAGGCAGGTTCAGATTATATGCCACCTAATAATTTTACACTATCTTTTGATATGAATTATAATGTATTTGACTGGGGACAGCGTGAATTAACAATTAAAGAACATCAACTTGAAATTGATAAACTTGATCTAACAAATAAAGATCTTGTTGAAGTTTTAAAAATGGATATGAAACAAAAGTATAATCGATTCAAAGAAGCTGAAATGTTAATTGAACTTTCAAAAAAAGCTGTAGGCCTGGCAGAACACAACCTTGAAATATCATTATTAAGATATCGGGATGGTTATGAGCTAATTACAGAAGTTTTGAGTGATCAGAGTGACCTAGCAAAAGCAAGATCTGACTATTATCAGGCTCTTTTCTATGAACAAATAACCATTGCTGACCTAAAAAAATCTATGGGAATTTTATTACCCTCTCAATAATTGAACAATAAATTTAACCTCTTTTAAATGTATTATTAAGATAAATAAAACGCATTAAATTTAATGCATAATAGCTTTGGATTGGCCAAAAAGGTCTGTTACAAAGTCTTAATCAGATTTTGTAAATTTAATGCCTTTGTAACTTTATTATTACAATGCTTTAAAAAAAGTAAATTTTGTTTTTAAGATTGTTTTTATAAATGTATGGGATTTAGTTTAACTTGGGGATAATTGGGTATGACATCAACAGCTTTTGTTAACGTATCTTCTCAAGCCGTATCATCTCAATCTAACAGTGTTAAGAATCGAGATGATAAAAAGAAAGATGACACAGTCAGAAATAATGAATCAAAGGCTGAATCAAAGTCTTTGATAAACTCTGTAGCAGAGCTTGATAATAAAATTGAAAAGCTTGAAAAAGAAGCAGAGAAGTCTTCTGGTAGCTGGTTTGGTAAAGTTTATAATGTTTTCTCTAAAAAAGATAACTCTTTGGAAAAAGAACTTGAAGAATTAAAAGCAGCCAAAAAAGCCGCTCAGGCGGATGGCGTTGTTACAAAGGAAGAATTAGCAAAAATTAATAAAGAATATACTGAGGCTGATTCTAGTCTGGATACATATAAAAAAGGTAAAAAGAAAGCTGCTGATACAACATCTACTGTTGCTGCAATTGGTGCTGGTGTTGTAGCAGGTGTTGCGACTGGTGGAGCTAGCTTGGTGGTAGGAGCTGCCGTATGCGCAGCTGCATCAGGCGTAGC
Organism: Cyanobacteriota bacterium; assembly: GCA_040752795.1. Taxonomy (GTDB): domain Bacteria; phylum Cyanobacteriota; class Vampirovibrionia; order JBFMGH01; family JBFMGH01; genus JBFMGH01. The sequence goes on along the minus strand of JBFMGH010000086.1, from coordinate 6,333 downwards.
TAAAGTTGCTACCAAAGAAGGTATGCTGGGTGATGAGTATCAAGCACTCGGCAAAGAAGGCTTAACTGATGGTGCTATATCAGCTGTGTATGGCGCTGCTGGTGGCGTGGTCGGTGCTGCTGCTAAGGCAGTTGCTCCTGCGATTGGCCAGGGCGCAGCTAGGATGGGTGTTACAATGACTGAAGCAACTGCTCAAACTGTTGCAAAGTATGGCACAAAGGTTGTTGCTGACGAAGCATTAATGATTGGTATTAAGAAAGCCAATGGTCAGGATGTTTCTTTTGGTGATGTACTTGCTACTGGCGCTGCTTCACTTACATTTACTAAAGTGGGTAACACTTTATCTAAAACAAAACTCTTTGGAGTAACTGAAAATACTGAATCAATGGTTAAAGTTGCCAAAGTTTCTACAGTTGCTACAGCAACATACATTGGCAAAAAAGAAATGAGTCATTTAATTGACAGCTAATTATCTTCATCTTGGCATGAGAGTTAGAGTTCAAATTAAAAATGAAACATATAACTAATAACAATATAATTATAAATAATCAAAACACCATTAATAATGGCGTTAATACAAATTATCAATCATATCACCTATTGAATCAACCAATAGGTGATACTCTTTCTTTGAGCACTAACAATAATGAAAGCATGACACAGATGCAAATGATGTATCTACAGATGCAGATTATGCTTTTAAGATTGTTGTTAATGTTCAATCTGGTAGATATATTTGACGATGGCCAGCTTAATGGAAGTGTATTTCAGAATGCTAGATTTAAAATGCCTTCCATTGGTGGAATGAATTTCTTAAATCCTGCGTGTAACAATTCAACTGGTTCAGCCTGTAATGTGCCTGATACCTGTAAATCATATCCTGAAGGAACCCTAAAAAATATTATTGTTGAAGAGGCTAATAAACGTGGTATACCTCCAGCAATAGCTTTGGGAATGTTTGAGAAGGAATCTGGTTTTAAAGTTAACGCTGTTGGTGATGGTGGCAATGCAGTTGGTCTTGGCCAGTTGCATGAAGCGGCAGCCAGAGAAGGTGGTATATGCCCATCTGAAAGAACTGACCCTGTTAAAAATATTCAGGCCAGTTTAAATTATCTTAAACAAAGGCATGATGAAACAGGTAACTGGCAAGAAGCATTAGGTGCGTATAATCAGGGCCCTGGTGGCATAATAAGTGGTTCTACCAGGCAACGTGGCCTTGCTTATGCAAACGATGTTATTAATAGAGCTAATAACTACGCTTAATATATATTTAGTCTTTTTTATTTGCATATATTACAGCGACAGGAAGTATGTCTAAAATATTTTTTACTTCAATCTCATTTGAATGAGGTTGAATAATGCTTCTGGTATATATATTTTTAAATTTAAATTCTTTTAATTCTTTTGGTAATATTATTTTAGTTTTTCCCCACATTTCATTTTTAATATATAAAGCATCCTTAAAAGATATCATATGATATATTAGTCTTGGTAATACTGTTATTATAGCTTCATTGTCAATAACTCTGGCAAAGGCAACAATATTTTCAGCTTTTGGCCCAGATGTTTCTATTGGCATATATTTACCTTTTTTAAAAATAGTTGAAAATTGCCTTCTAAAGTTAAGAGTTGCAGCAGTAATAAACATCTTCATAGCACCAGAATCAAGCGGTAAAAGAAGTTTTTCAAAAAGCTTTAAATCTTCAATAGAATTAATTTCATTATTTGGTAATAGAGGTTTAATCTTTTCATAGGTATTTTTAAGATTGTTAGAATCAATAAGTCTTCTATTATCAGGGTCAACAAGGCTTAAATTCCAGATTTCAGTTCCCTGATATATATCTGGAACACCGGGACAGGTAAATTTTAATACACTTTGAGCTAGAGAATTTATATAACCAGCTAAAATGATATCCTGTTGGAAAGATACAAATTCTTTCCAGAAGGGGTGTTTATCTGATGCAGTTAAAATCCTTTTTATAAAATTGCATATCGCTTCTTCATATTGAACATTAATATTAACCCAGCTGGTATGAACTTTTGCTTCTCTGATAGCTTTTATCATATAGTTTTCTATTCTATCAATAATAATATTAAGCTCATTTTGATCAACAATACCACCTGGCCATATACCTATCAATGTCTGATAGAATAAATATTCATCATTTTTGTCAGGCATAGTGGTTTTATCTATGACAGTTTTTTTTGTTTTATTAAGTTGACTCCATCTGTTAACAGCTTTTTGCCACTTATCTGGTATTTCAGAAAGAACGCTTATTCTATTTCTTACATCTTCTGAACGCTTTGTATCATGGGTTGAAGTTGTTAACATATTATATGGACAAGTATTTTGTCTATTTATATTTTCGTGATGAAACTCGTTTATTGAGATTCCAAAATTATGAGGTTCTCCACCTACTTCGTTAAGGGCAATAAGGCGATTGTATCTATAGAAGCAAGTGTCTTCAAGCCCTTTGGCCATAAGTGGCCCGGTGTATTGCTGAAATTTCATTGCAAATTCTAAAATTTGTTTATAATAAGGAGATTCTTTATCTTCTTCAAATTCAACCAGCAGAACCTTTTCTATAAAGTCATAAATTGATGGATCAACTGACATGCTTCTTTTTTTAGCTAGGCCAACTGCCCATTTTATATAATCAATGTCTTTATTTGATTTTTCTTCATTTGAAATATAAGTACGGTATACAGGGAAATTAGCAATAATTTCTACCAGAGCATCTTTTAAACTATTCAGGGTATAGTCTCTAGATATGTAATAAACTTCGGAAATTTTATTAATATAATTGCTGAGTACATTAAGCTCGCCAGTTAAAGAAGTTTTCATAATAAGTTTTTTGCATTGTATAACAAGCTCTTGAAAATCAGTATTTGAGCCAATGAATTTAAAATAGATTTTGTCAAATTTCTTTTCGTTACTTTTATCTATAAATAAATTTGTAGTAGCATTTAAAAACTCGTATCCAACTGTGCCATGAACGGCCCAGTTTTCTGATATTTTTTCAAATGGTGCAAGAATTTTTTCTACAACTATATAAAATGGTAATCTGGAAGAACCACAAAGTGGTAATTCATTTACATTAAAGTCTATATCGAGTTTTTTGCTTATTTCTGATTGTAGTCTGTAAAAATATTCTGTTGGATTAAATAAACCATCAGGATGATCAATTCTTAAACCAGATATTTTTCTCTCTTCAATCAATTCAAGAATAAAATTATGTGTGTTTGTAAATACCAGTGGGTTATCTACACATATACCTGCAAGATCATTAACATCAAAGAAACGTCTATAGTTGATTTCATCACAAGATACTCTCCAATAAGCCAGTCTGTAGGCCTGTTGCTCAAGTAATACATGCATCCTCCTGTGAGAAATTGTATCACCAGGCTGACAATGGAAATCTTTAAGGTTTTCACTTATAAATTCATAAACTAAATAATTTTGCAGACAAAGCTTGCTCAAGCGTTTACAGGCTATATTTTTTTCTCTTATTCTTTCTTTTAATTTGTCTGGGTTTGTTTCAGTATGACCGGGTAGATTTTGATATTCTGTTATTATGCTCTGATATTCATGAAAATCTTCATTAAAACTTCCCAGTCTTGGTGCCAGTACATCGATTCGGTGTTCTAAAATTAGTGGATATGAAGAGGCATTAATTGGAAATTCATGTTCATAGTAAAAGAGTTTTAATTTTCCTGTTTCTTTATCAAATTTTAAATTAAGTTCACCATTAGACAATATATTTCCATAATGATCTCCAAGAATAGGTACCAATACTTTGGCAGCTAGTTCTGGTTTTATAGGTTTCCAGTCAATATCAAAATAAGAAGCATATACAGATGCTGGTCCATTTTCTAATACATCCATCCACCATTCGTTTTCTTTGCTGATACCCATATGATTTGGCACTATATCGACTATTAGTCCCATATTATGTTTATGAAGGGTATGGACTAAATCATAAAAGTCTTCTTTTGATCCCAGTGAGTGATTAAAACTATTATGATCAATTATGTCATATCCATGCATACTATTTGGCCTAGAGCATAGTAGTGGAGATGCATAACAATGAGAAATACCAAGATTTTTTAAATATGGAATGAGTTCTTTAGCATGATTAAAAGTAAAATGCTGATTAAATTGAAATCTATAAGTAGCATCAGGTATTTTCGTAACGTGATATTCTCCGGATTCTAATATATTTATATTTGTTAAAAAATTTTCTGATGAGCTTTCTGGTTGAAGAACAGTCAAAAACTCTTTTAAATCTTCTTCTTCTTTGACTTCTGTAAGGTTAAAATCCTTTTTAGTTAATATCATATACTTATTAATGGCCTGATTAATTCTTGGAGGATAAGTTTTATAATCTTCAGTAACAATAATACAATTATTTTTTTGGCTTTCAAGGGCAATAATGCTAATAAGGTCTTCAAATGGATACTCTATAAATAAATCAAGATTGTTATTATTATCATTTAGAGACCATTTTAATGTATCCAGTGCTGCCAGATTAAATATACTAAGAGCTCCTGAATGAATCATATTTGCTCTTATGGACTCAATAAAATATTTATACGATGTTTCCTTTAGCTTGTGTGGTAATAATGGTGAATAACCTGAGATCATATTGTTCTGATTATTTGATTCAAATAATCTTGCATTAGCTTCAGAAGCATAAATATGTTGATTCAGCCACGCATCAGAGCCATTAGGGTCAATACCGAATTTTAAATCTACTGTTATACCGACAGATAATTGTCGCTCAAAAGACTTTAATGCTGCATTTCTTAACTGAATATCAGCAATCCATTGAAGAAATTCATAGAATTGAACCCATTCAATGTTATTTGTTTCAAATTGCTTTATGGTTTCACTATATGGATTTTGATAATTTTCAGGCCAATCATGCCAGCTTATTGATTCGGGTAGTTCATTATTGAAATATTCCTGAAGGGCTTCGAAAATAGCCAGTTTCCTTAAGGGTTCTCTTCTCTGATTTATAAAATAGTTAAATTCCTGGCTTATTGGACTGTTAAATTTAATATGATATTCTCTAAATGATTGATAAATTTCCTTTAAAATAGGTATTTTTAGGTCATATAGATCTTTATAATTTATCTTTTTGTGATCCTGTAACTTTTTAATTTCTTCATTATATTGGCTTTTAAGTAATTCTAGATGAACTGATTTTTCTTCTAAAAAATTCATAAGTTCATCTATATCAATGTATATAAAATCAAAAACCCTGCGGCTTGAAGGTAAATAATGTGTTACAGACTCAAAAAGATTTAAATATAATTTGTTAATTGAGCCTATACCGATTGTATCAGCTTTCTTGTTTGATAATTGTTTAATGACATCAAATAAATAGTGATAGTTAGCTAATTTTATGCTTTTTAAAGATTCAAAATTTATTTTAGGACCAATAATTTTTTTATTTCTCTTCAATCCTGCAGGAAAATAACATTTCTCCGGGGTAATTATAAGGTTCATTGTTGATTCTTTGAAAGTTGAATCTTTTATTTTGAACTGGTGATAACCTATATTAAGGTCAAAGGGAACTTGAAAATCAAGCTGTAAAAAGTTCCCAATTTTTTTGAATGATTTATAAGTGCTAACATTAAGATCAGAGGTTGAAAAATTCCCCTGATGTACCTGACCATTTTCTTCATATATAATCCACTGGAAATTTTTATTTAGATCTTTGCTTGATATTCGAATATGAATAATAGGATGACTGGATTTTTTAACTACCTGAACTTCAGGTAATAATCTATTCCATTTATTGAATTCAATATCATTAATAAATTTATCAATATCTTCTATTTCTTCTATATTTATGCCAATTATTTCCAAAAATCTTAGGCAATCATTGTAAGGCACTTTGATCAAGTTGCCTAAAGAATCAAAATATTCAAGTTTTAAACCAAATAATTGTGCAAGTTTCTTAATTAAATTATGCTTATTCATAACACCAAATCTATATACTTACCTAATATAATAACCAGCAAACTGTTAAAGGGGACAAAATATTTTGATTAAAAAGCCTTTCAGATGCAAAATAAGATGATTCAGCAATAGGATCACCTTTTATGGGTGATGTAATATGTATGTCAGTTGAGCTAAAATTAACAAATACACTTAATGTTTTATTATCAAAAAGCCAGCTGGCTGTTAATGCAGATTCATTAAGTATTTCTGACTTTTTAACAGGATTATCAATACTATTTAATAATGGGATTACTATATTTTTTCGGGTTAAAATTAATTTTTTATAAAATGCTAAGAATTGTTCATGTTCTTGTCCGGAAATT
>JBFMGH010000085.1:0-2245 GCA_040752795.1 Cyanobacteriota bacterium | reverse complement strand
TATTACTTAACTGTAATGGCTATTAAGAATTAAAGAACTATTTATTAAAGTATTTATTTTTAAAAAGATTTTCAATTATATCCTATCTGCCCAATCGTAACAATTACAAGCTTTATAACCTTGTCTAGCAATACCAGGTACAGCTTTAAAATTATATACTAAATGCAATCCTGTATTAAATCCTTACTATAACGATCCATTATGTTAAAAAGAACGTTTATATGATATATTACTATGATCTTTAAATTATTTTAGTTAAATCAAGTTATTACTAGTTTGAGGTAAATATGAAAAGAATACTACTCTTTACAACTTTTTTATTCTTTATTAACTTTTTTTTTATTTCAACCAGAATATTTGCAGAAGATATAAATAATGGCCCTATGACCTTAGAAGTGCCTCAAGCTTTTGAAGTAGAGGGTGTTAGTAATGATCCGGCAATTTTAAAGATAAATGTTCCTGATACCTGGACAATGAGCATGAATAAAAGTAATGATTTTTTATTCAAACACCTAAAAAGTCCGGCAAAAATTGAACTTACTTTTGTAAATACAGCAACCTATTTTAAGGATGAAGCATCAAAAATAGCAATTCTTAATTCCAGTGTAAATGGGGCTGAAAGTTCCCTTAAAAAATCTGCACAGCAATTTAATTCTCAATATAATAAGGTCTGTGATGTTGAGAATATAAATAATAATAAAATCCACTATTGCATATTTACTATTAAAACTCCAAATGAAACAGAATATTTTAAAATATTATATCCGACATCAAATAAAAACATTTTTCTAATATATATTCATTTCAAAGATGGAGCACCATTTCAGGATGCTGAACAGCTTATCAATAATATTGTACTAGCTATAACCGGTTCTTATTAATCATTTCAATTCTGAAGTTAAGGTTTATATTAAGAATAGAAAAAAAAAGGAGAAGTGTTTGAATAAATTTATTTTAACAACAATTATTAGCCTTTTATTATTATCATCTGTTGTATTAGCAGAGGATGGGGGTCCTGATAAAAAGCATATTGATGAAATAACAGAAATAAAACTTAAGTATCCCGGTAAGTTTGATGCATTTTATTCTCTGACATATAAAATGACACCTCAAGAAAGAGAGCTCTTTCAAAAAACAGTCAAAAAATTAGAAGCAGAAAAAAAATTTAACGACCTTTTAAAGCAAGAAAATGATTTAAAAGAAAAAGTTTTAAAAGCTAATAGTAAATATATTCTAGACAATAATGGTCGGATGATGACCCAAAGAGATATTTATAGAGAAAAATTTCTAGCAATCAAGCAACAACGAATTGATGCAGGTATTAAATATTCAGTTTTAAAGCAAGAACAAGCTGAAGAAGAAGAAAAATATTCTACAAATTATCAGGAATTGTTCCAAAAAGAAGAAGAGCTTAGAAAAAAACTCTACACTGCTAGCAATACTATGTCAATTCAAGCTAAAGATGGGCGAATAATGTCAGAATATAAGATAATTAGTGAACAATATGATGATATTATAAAGCAAAGAATGGATGTAGCCAAAAAAGTGGCATTATTATCTGAAGATAAATATTTTGTTGGAGGGATCAAGCAGTTATGCCCAAGAAAACCGGCTGATCCGGACAAAGAAAAAAACGAATCATTAATAAATGCAGACGTTAATCAACAATTAGAACCAACAGCGTCTTCAAACACCGGCCAAAACTGGGGCAATGCCACACAAGAACCAACAGCATCTTCTAACACCGGTCAAAGCTGGGGCAATGCAACGCAGGAACCAACAGCTTCTTCAAACACCGGACAAAACTGGGGCAATACCACACAGGAACCAACAGCATCTTCAAACACCGGCCAAAACTGGGGCAATGCCACACAGGAACCAACAGCTTCTCCAAACACCGGCCAAAACTGGGGCAATGCCACACAAGAACCAATAGCTTCTTCAAACACCGGCCAAAACTGGGGCAATGCCACACAAGAACCAATAGCTTCTTCAAACACAGCAGAAAATGATATGAATCTTGTAAAAGACTACATAACAGCCCAACAGGGTCAAAATGAAGTTACAACAATTGCACCAGGATCTTCTAAAATAATCTCTCAAGATCTTATTAACCTGGCACACCTTAATGCAAAGAATAAAAATGCATCTTTTGGTACAGCTATGGGTGAATATGTTTCTGGCATACCAGAAAATGTGCTTGATGAAGCTTTTAAAATGTCCTCTGTCAAAGGACTACCAGGTA
>JBFMGH010000084.1:0-4433 GCA_040752795.1 Cyanobacteriota bacterium | reverse complement strand
CATTAAAGGTTTATTTCCAGTACAAAAACTGGCCGTTTGTCGTAAAATGGAGGTTGATAAAAACATCATTCAAGTTGCTTGATTTTTTGTTAAAGTGTCACCCAAGTGACGACTTATTACAATTAATTATTTAACTAAAGTTTATAAAAAAAGCAATAATAACTGTTAAAAACCTGCAATTATTTTTCAGGGTTATTATCTTTATTAAAACTAACATTGTTAGCATTGAAAAACTTATCTTTAATATCTTTTCGTGCTTCAAAATACTGATAATTTATCAACTTTAAATCATTCCAGAGTTTTTTAATATAGCATTTTTTTAAATGATTAATTGCTTTTCTTTTTTGCCATAATTTAAGTTCTTTATATTCTTCGGTTTTTTTAAATTCTTTTATAGCCTGATGTTTTTCTTTCCAGTTATTAAATTTCATCTTTCTTTTTGATCTAAAAGTGTTTCGAGTTAAATTTCTGGTTTCTTTTTTCATTTGAAAACGCAATTTAAGCCTTTGTCCGGCCTTTATTTTCATTGGCATTTCTTCAGGATTATTTGAATCTTTTAAATTAATTTCTCCTTCAAAAACTTCTATGTCTGCCTGTATTTCATTATTGTCCTCATTATTATTTTCAAGTTCATCAGCAACGTCTTCATCTATTATTTCTTCAGTTTGATTGCTTTCAATTGAATCATCAATTAATTCATCTTCTTCAATTTCATCTTCTATATCTTCCTCTTGAGCGGATTTTGGTTCTATAACTTCAACAGTAAAAGAAGTACCTTCAGCAGTTGCAACGTAATTTCCTACAGAAACATTTAAATTAAGACAATTTTGAGTTTTAACCAGTATTTTACCCTCTTCCAGAGAAAGTTTTATTTTATCAGAGTTTAAATTTAGCTTTAAATAAGAATTACTTCCTATTCTAACTATGGCTTTTTGATTTTTATCTATAACAAATAATTCAGCTTTAGACTCAGCACCGCCACCTGTGTAAATAGTTCCATTCTCATAAATAATGGCATTCAAAGTAGCATCAACAGTTTTAGAATCCTCTTTTGATTTTATTGCTACTTTGCCACCCTTATCCAGGCCTGGTAATGCTGTAACTTTTCCTTCCAGTGCAAATACCTGAGTATAAAAAGATAAAAACAAGGCAGTAAGAATAAATTGAATAATAATAAACTTTTTAAAATTATGCATTAATAAAAACCTCTTAATAAATATAAGGCAAGGATAAAAATAATTATAAATATTATATATAAAATCTTTTAATTAAAATATTAAATATACTTTGTGACGGTCGTCACAAAATGTTTGTGATATTCGTCACAGAATTCTTGCAGTTTTAATGCGATGATTATAATATCAGAAAGTTTCTAAAAGAAGAGTAGAGGGTTGTTATGAACAATCAACAAAGGCCAGGCAGTGATATAACTGCTACTAACCAGAATGAAAATTTTGATACCATTATAAATCAAGACATTAAGTCTGATACTAATTTATCTGATACAGATAATCTTAAAGAAGAAACAAGTTCTATTAAAAGTAATATTATGTCTTCTGATGTTGAAGCGATTGATAACCTATCTGCTCTTCTTATAGACATATCTGCATCTATTGCAAAATATGATATTTCTTATATAAATGATGATTTAGAAGATTTAGATACATTTAGTCTTTTAGATAAAATAAAAACCAGTGATCTTGTTAAAATCAATCAGGCTCTAGACGGATGGAAAAATAATTCAAACATAATAGCACCGGCTTATAAACCTACTTTTTCAGAGTCTAGTGCCATTTTTCAATATATTGATGGCAATAAATCAGTATCCAAAAATATTTTTAATCAATTAGTAAAACATAAAGCCTGTGCAACTAACTTTCAAAATTTTATTATTAAAGGTGAAGTAGCAAATTATAATTCTGAAATATTTATTAAAGCTACTGAAAAATTTCTTGTTGAGTTAAAAGATGGCGTATCTATGCTTGATATGGTATTTACAAAGATAGGCTTAACTAAATCTGAAAAAAGAATATTTCATACATTTGTTTCAAAAACAGCTACAACACTGTTTAATCTGGGTTTTGCAGATGCAATAGATCATTCAACACAGGTTGCCAGAAAATGTGTTATTGAAGCATATAGAAATGGTCTCTCTAAATCTGAAATGCTGCAAGCTGCTATTATCGGATGGATTCATGACCCTAAGTTTCCTGGTAACTTTTCCTGGAATAATTTATCTACTCACCCTATTATGGCCAGTGCTATAGCACTTGATGTTTTAACTCAAGCTGAAATGTATAAAGAAATAGATAAATATTTACAGCAATTTAAACTTCTTGATAAACGTAAAAAAAATGTAGAATACTTTGTTAAAGGTGTTGTTGAGGCAGTTGCAATTAATAATGACTCCAAGTTCGTTCTGGATAATGCTATTTTCAAAAGACCGGTCTGGGCGCCAGGATTGCCAGAATCTGGTGGAGTTCTTGATCAACTTGCGAACATGTCTGTTAAAGAATTAGGCTCTCAAAGTATAGGGTTTGATTCAGAAGACTTAATTAAAGATATTACTGAAATAGCTTTAAATAGATTTTATGCACCTTCTAAACTTCAAAAACCGGCTTCTTTTAATAATGAAATTATTAAAATACTTAAAAAAATTCAGATTGAAACAGGTTTAGTTGGCATTAGAATTGATACACTTGAAAATATCTGTATAGAATTATCTAAAACCTATCAATTTCTTAATTGTCAACCATTACTAGAAACATTTAATAAAATGTTTAAAGGTGAATTAATTGAAAAACAATTTGTTTCTGATCTCAGCCAAAAACTTAAAGAACTGCAAAATAAGGATAATTCATCTTTTAATATTATTAAAGTTTCAGCAGATAAACTGTTCAGTCATCATGATGAAATGAAATATGCTCCAGATGCAGCTTTAAGTTTAGCTATTGCTGATAGACTCTTATTAAGCCCTCACAAAATACTGGAAGCCGGTGTTCAAGATACTACATTAGGTCGTATACTTTCTTTTATGACTTCTTTTAAAGATAATATTAAAACTCTACCTAAATCTGCACAACACGGAGGCAAAATTTTTCAACGTGATCTCTATGTTTCAATATTACAAACAGCTGATCAGATCTCTAATCAAAATAATTATGAAAAATTTCAATCCTCTTTAATTGGTTTACCTGATAGATACCAGCCTTTTAAAACCTTTGCTACCAAAGATGTTGAACATAGAATCATTAGAAATCAGATAAACTATCTTGAATATATAATAAAAGATTCAGCTTCCTGGATTAATGAAAAAATTAATAAGGATTATTCTGTAGTTAATCCTAAAGTTGAAGCTGAAAAAGATGATTTTGAAGTAGTCTTAAAAGCCATAAAGTTTAATTATAACGAAATGATAGAAATTAGTCCTGAAATGTTTGGTTACGTCAAATTAAATAAGCTTGATTTAATTCAAAATCTATTAGCGAAGTTATAGATATAGTCTGCACACCATAACTAACCACTTATATACAACTTGAGGGCTTATTTAAAAGCCCTTTTTTTACGGAATTATTTAGAGAATTTGTTCAGTTACTAGAGGTCTTTATTAGCCCGAATCATTCGCAAATCAAAGATTAGTGAGGAGCTTGTCTGAGAACTATCATATAAGAGACCTCTGCATAACTAATGTTTTATAAAATATCAGGGAACAGTGGTTAATGAGGGGAGGGTTTAAAAGGCCCGCGTAGCGGGCCTTTTAAACCAACACTATTTCTCTGCTATCTTGGTTATTTTGAGAATTTATCCAGTTATGCAGAGGTCTTTCATCTAAATTATTAGTGGTAGAATAAATTATTGCAAAAAAATTTGCGACTTTTGTCGCAAATTACTAATTCTACCACGGATATACAACTGTTGAGATTACAAGTAATTCGGAAAAAATATGTTAGTGGGGTTAGAAAACCTTGAAATTATAGCTATATTTAAATTTTTAAATCCTTTCGTCAACTCATTTTTCTACTCTAAATTGTGTGTCCTCGAATTTGCTTCGTATTAATAAACAACCTCAAATATGAAATAAATTTATTTTTTCAATATGACCTATTATTATTATAAATTTTTGAACAATTGTTTTCCTGAGTGTTTATGACAAAAAAATTTAGGCATAATATCACATTTTGCTCTAAGTAATTTTACTTAGAGCAAACTCTTTATTATAAATTTATCAACTAACAATTCAACAAAAGAGAGTTTAAAAAACCAGTATAATGAACCTTTCAAACATCAAACAATTTTTCAAGTTTTGGGTTGTTTTAAATATTGATACAGTTATACTTAACCCGAATTATTCACAAATCAGGAATCAGCGAGGAGGTTGCAGGGTGTGTTTTTTGTTTGGTATCAATCAAAAAAACACACCCACCAAAAATTTT
>JBFMGH010000083.1:0-4710 GCA_040752795.1 Cyanobacteriota bacterium | reverse complement strand
GTTCATTCACAGAAGCTTGTATTTGTTGAGGTTTTAGTTCTATCTTTTGAGTTTCTTGAGCTATTTTTTCTGTTAATGGCACTTTTCCTTCTACTAATGGAGCTGGAGGTTCGCTTGAGTGTACTTTTATTTCGCTTGAGTGTGCTTTTATTATGCTTATTGGGGCTTTTGTCTCACTTGCTGGCACTTCCTTTTCGGTTACTAAAGCTTCCATCTCATTAACTGGCACTTTAGATTCTTTAATTGCAGTTTGTATTTCTGCTTTTATTTGTTTTATTTGCTCTTGTGTTAGAGGTTCTTTTGAGATAACTATAATCTCAGGGCTTTTACTGGTTTCAGAATTGTTATTAACAAGAATTATTTTTGCCTCTATATCTTGTACGGGGGAGGCCAGTGGTGATATTGGAGCTTCTACCTGTTCAACATCTGTTTCACTCTCTTTAACAACTGAATTTGGAATGATTAATTTGATTTTTGAGAGATCAATAGAAATTTCTTTATTTGTTGTTATTGAAAGGCTTTCTATTTGTGTTGTTATTTCTTCTTGAAGCAGCTTGATGCTTTCAGTCAGTTCTTCTAAATTTGGTATTTCTTTTTCTTTTGCCACTTCTAAAACCTGATCGAATATGCTGGTAAGTTGTTCTATAAACTGATCAAGTATTATAGAAACTTGCTGGTCATCCACAACAACTTCGTTAATTACGAGGGAGTCTAATAATTGATCTAAATTAATATTAACAATGGTTTTATCTGTTTCTTTAGGGGTATTGCTATTAACTTTAGAGGAATGAGTTATTAATGTAGCTAAAATATCTTTAGGGTTGTTTAATTCTAATTTAATTTTACCGCCAGAAGTCAGAGCATCTTTGATTTGCTCTGAAATTTCTGTTGTTTTAATTCCTTTTAGAGAATTTAAATCAAAACTTTGTTTTGCTGATGAACCATTATCTGTCGGGGAATTTTGGCTTTGTAGAATAGCACCAAAAATATTTGAAACCTTTTCGGTTGATGTTTGATCTGTCGGGCTGCTTATGCCTGTTAAGGTTGTTAGTAAGTCTTCTACAGATATTTGAGTAATTATCATCCTCTTATTCTTCCCCTCGATGGATTGACTATACCCCTAGTCTCTTTTAAACCTGCTTGTTGCTATTTCATCTATTATCTTGATATCTTGTAATTCATATTCTTTCAGATAGTTTTTGTAGTCTTTTTCTTTTATCTTGTCGAGCATTAGTTTTTTTTGTCTTATTAGCAGCATTTCTTTTCTTATTTCATCAACTTTATTTTCAGCTTCTTTAATAACTTTATGTTGTTTAAAAATCTTGTTTTCAGTGGCTCGAAGATATTTTTGATGATTTTCAACCCAGCTGATGTTTATTTGTCCTCTGGCTGAAACGGTTTTTTTGAGGCTTAGTTGAACTTGTTTAAAAACGTCTTGAAGTTCTTTCAGATAATTTTTAGCGTTTAATACCACTCTTTGTGCTTCAGCTACTTTCAATTCCGCTTTTTCAAGTTCTCTGGTGCGGATATCAAGAATTGTTTGAAATCTAAAATTAAATTTTTTCACCCATCAATTATTCTCCTCCCTAAGTAAATAAACCCTCGAATAGATACAGATATACCTACTGTTATATTTGAGTTTAACCTTTTTAAATTTAATCTTCCTCCTCTACTTGGAGGAATCTATAAATAAAACTCATACAAATTGAGGAGATGATTTATTAACCCGGATTATTCACAAAGTTTCGGAAATAGATCTTTGCTGAGGGTTCAAAAGGGCCGCAGGGCGGCCCTTTTGAACCAGGTCCTCTAAAACCTGATACCTGTTAAATATTTACAGTGTGTTAAATGCATAAATCTTTAACTTAAGTCATTACTTGAGCCTTGAGAGTTTGTAACAAATTCACGAATTAACCGGGTTAAATGAACAATAAATAAATCCAAGACAAGAAATATTACAATTCACTGAAGTAAACAATTAGGCTTTAAATTATTCCAGTGTGTTTTTATAAAATCAAAGATCAGTGGCCAAGGAAGAGACTATTTCTCTGCTATCTTAGTTATTTTGAGTATTTATCCAGTTATTCATATGTCTTTATAATTGTATTGCAGTTTTTTTGTTTCCTAAATTAACAAACTCATTTTGCAATATTGAAAATTTATTTAAAGTAAGTTAAAAATAATAGAACTATGCAAAGCTAATTATTTATTCGAAATAGTAATTTTACTGTTAAGGCGGAACAACTATTATGTAAAAATTTATTTTAACCTGTAATAAATTAAGCAATTATAATTTATTAGTTGTTTTATATACATACCACCATAAAATGAGAATTAAGTCAGATGTTCAAAAATAAAATCAATATAATAATTTCGCTTACAACATTTATTCTAATATTTTTAATTAGTTTTAATAATACTGTTTATGCTCAGCAAAAAAATATTCAGGAGGCTGCTGGCATTTATTCTTATGCTGATTATCCCTCTGGTACTAAAGCTAAACCTGATAAAAAAGTTAAACATAACGGATGGAAACTAGTTGGTACTTATCCGCAACCTGTTAATACCGGCGAATATATTAAAAAGCCTTATCATAATCCAAAATTGATTCAAGAGTTAGCAGCTCAAAAAGCTGAACAAGAAAGACTTCAAAAAGAACTCGAAATTCAAAAATCTAAAGAACGACAGGAAATGCTTAAACAAATGGTTGTTAATGCTGCCAGATGTCGCAGGCAAAGATACGGCTATATGCATAGCGGCCCTACAGTTGTTACACCAAGAAAAGTCTCCAGTAGATCCGTAGCATCTTTAGCAGAATATAGAAATGCTGCACGAAATACTTTTTCCTCTTATCACCTTATTAATTCGGGGTTATAAAGTTTTAAATGTTATAATTTTAAGCCATTAAAAGTAATGGTGTAAAACCATTTCCTGATGCGCCTGAGCTACTTGCAGAAAAATTATTTTGCACCTTATTGCTTTGATTACTGCTGCCTTTTGCACTGTCAGTTTTTGAATCTTTTTCTTTTGGATCATCAACGTGTTCTTTTTTATTATCTAAAATATCTCTACCTATGCCACCTGTGCCAGATGTTGAAAAGTTATAATATTGTTTTTTAGCCATTGTCTCTTGATTATCGGCTGCTTCTTTTAATGATTTAAATCTCATTCCTGCGTCAGAGTTAAATTCTCCCAGGGTTTTTAAGTTATAAGAGATTTCATCGAAATTTTTAGACAGCTCATTTTTCATTTTTGCTTCTTCTTCTTGCTTCTTTTCTTCAGCTATTTTTTCAAGCCCCGTTGCTTTTTGCAGTTTAGGATCACCTATTGCAGCCTTTTTCACATCAGAAATAGCCTGTATGTTCAATTGTACATACAAACTGTTTAAATCTGACTCCATTTCAGATAGAAGATTGTCGCAAAAGGAGGATCTTTCTAATGACGTGCAGGAAGCAAGGCCAAAAGAACTTGAGGCCGAAAGAAAATCATTTCCATTGCCTCCCATAAATCTTTCTGCACCAGTGTTATAAAAATGAACATCGTGCATTCCTTTTCCAACACCAGTTGAAAACTGCATTATATTGTCGCTTCTTTTGGAAGACAAAGTGCTAGATATGCTTAAATCTACGCCCATCAGACACGAATTTCCCCTAAGTTTAAATAAACAATCTCCTCCTGTTTTTATTATACAAATTTATTATTTATATTTCATTATACTTATATATAACTTATATAACTATTGTTACAAAATTAAAGATCTTTTAAATCAATAAGAATCAATTTAAAACATAAAAGGGTTGGCCTGTAATTTCATATTAGTATTACTTTTATTCCCTGCAAAAATTGAAAAGGGATTATCATTACAGGTTGATTGCTTATTAACACCTGCTATTTTGTTCTTTGAAGTGTTTTGAAATCTATTTTTTGCTATGAATTCCTGCTGATCTGCTGATTGTTGAATATTTTTAAAATTTTGTACGGACTGATTATGAAATTCTTCTATGACCGCTAATTCTTGCATAAGCTCTTCTAAAGCTTTTGATGCATCCATATATTCCTGATTATCTTTAAATTGCTTCCTTTTTTCATCTGACTTTACCGATGAACTCTGGCTATCTTTAGAATTTATTAGTGGGTATTGACTACACATGCTATATTGCTTGAAGGCCTGATCTAAACCATCTTTTATACATTTATTTAATGCCCTTGAACTTTGTTCTACTTCTTTTGTCAGGTCACTAACAAGAATACCGGAATCTTTTATGGCTGAAATAGAAGCAGAAGATGTTTGGTTGAAAGCGTTGGCTGCACTTAATGCCTTATCCTTGCCTGATGACATTAATGAACTGGCATTACTGTAATTCGTATTAACTTTTTGCATTTCTACTGCTATGCCTGACTTCAGGCGTAATATATTATTGCCTACATTTGCCGGTATATAATTAGTTTTACTAATAGCCATTAGCCCTCTTAAATGCAAAGCTTTAGAGTAATCTCTTCTCCTATTTATTATTTTAAATTATTTATTGCACGGGTGCATTATGTTTATATATTCTTTAAATAACCATTGTTACATTATTTGTTACATAAATAACTCTGCTAAAATCTTTTTAGACTTTATAGATATTACATAAGTATACTAATAAATATTTTTAATTATATTAAATTATCCAATCAATATTCCGGCTATGGTTGCAGACATATATGAAG
>JBFMGH010000082.1:0-7792 GCA_040752795.1 Cyanobacteriota bacterium | reverse complement strand
TTTAGTTATTTGATTTAATAATCAATCTGTTTTTAACTTCGCTACTTTTAAGTTCTTTTAAAGCATTTGAAGCAATCCACCTGGCAGATTTACTATCTATCTGGCTTATTTCCTCGGCAATTTTAATGCATTTTTCATTTAATGACAGGTTTCTTTTGCCTATCTGGCGTAATGCCCAGTTGACAGCTTTTTTTACGAAGTTTCTATAGTCTGTTGATTCTTCAATAATAAACGGAAAAAATTGTTCAAACTGTTCATCTGTTGCGGATTTATTTCCGACTGCAAGGGTCGCCATTAAAACAAATCCGGCCCTTTTTACGAATTCCTCGTCTCTTTTGGCCCATTCAAAAGCCTTATCAAAAGCAAAATCAGTATATTTGAAGAGGTTATTACAGACCTGATCACAGACGTCCCATGAACAAAAGTCAAGAGCCCATTGATCCATTTGTTCAGGGGTTACTTTTTTAATTTCATCTACCATGCTTGCAAGCATTCGGGCTTCATGAATATCAGATTGCCACAGATACAGTGCAAGAGCATGGTTTTTGCCTGCTTTTCGGGCTATTTTTCTTAATGAAGGTATAGATACGCCCAGTGCTCTGGTTATATCTATACCGTATCTGGCCATACCCTGACGAGAAAATTCATTCGATTGACTTTTTAATTCGTCAATTATTTCTTCAAAACATTTTGAATTTAATGTCATTTGTTTGTTCAGAGCCTTTCAAAGTATCTAACTGGTTATAAGTTTTTCAGCAAAATCTTTAGCCATTTGTTTTATGTCTGAATTATTTTCAATATCTCCACAATCATTGGCCAGAGGTATTAGTAATGATTTATATGGTGTATTAGTAAATTCTGACATTATTCTAAAGCTATCATCAGTAAGTGATAACCCATCATTAATGTCACCTCCTGCAGTGGCAATTAAGCAGAATGTTATATCTTTTAAGCATGTATATATTTTATTAGATTCTTTGTCAATTTTATATAGGCAAAACATCCTATCAAGTATCAGTTTAAGTTGTGCATTAGGGCCAAAGAAGTATATAGGTGTGGCAAATATTAAGAAGTTAACCTCTTTAATCTTTTTGTATAAAGGTATTGCATCATCCTGAAAAGCACACTCATACTTATCAGATTTTTGACAGCTCATACAGGCTACACAGCCGTTAACTTTGTATTTTAGATTAGCAATATCTATTACTTCTGTTTCTACTCCGTGAATTTTAAGCTCTGCGTCAACCAGTTTGACTGTTTTATTAGTATTGCCATTTTTATTAGGGCTGGAACATATAAATATAGCTTTTTTGTTCATTGATAATTACCCCTCATTAATTTATTTATTATTTTTCTTGTTCTGAAACTGTAAGGATTGTATCAAAAGATTTTAACCATCTGCCGAATAAGAATAATGTAATACCTATAGAGAATAGTAAAAATGTTAATCCGATAAGAATTGTTCTTAAAAAGCTGTCATATAAAACTTTAATGGAGTCATTATCAGAAAAACCAGCTCTTAAAAACACTTTACTATTGTAATTTAAATTTATTGGAACAGTGACCTCATAAATATATTCACTACTAGAAACCCGTTGAAGGAGTTTTTGTTTTTGTTTTTTTGCGCTTAAATAACTATAATAAGCTTCTAAAGTATGGATTTCACTTGTTAAAGTTAATATAGAGCGTTCTTTAGCATTTATTTTATTAGTTATGTCAGTAATATTGTTTTTATTCTTTTCTTTTTTTAGGGTTATTTTCAGGCCTTCAATTTGTGATTCTAGTGTAGAAACGTCGTTCATTAGGGTGGTTACAAGAAACTTGACTTTTAAAGGTGTTGATACCTGATCAAGATAGTTATAAATAAACTTGATTCTATCAGCTTTTTTTGTATAGTACAAAAGCTCTTCTCTTATTTTATTTTTAATGTATGGCTCTTGAGCTTTGGACAGTGTTATATGATCAGCAACTGGTAGAAAACGACTGAATTTATCATTTAAGTTTCTTAGTGAGTTATCATCATAAGTTGTAATTGAGGAGTATAATAACCTGCCTTTTGAAGAAACCACAAAGAAGTAAATAATATCATTTTTGATATGTAGCTTTTCAGCAAGATCATTCAGGTTATTATAGTCATTGTCTTGAATAGCAGATCTTGTATAATCTGCAATAAAAACGGCAAAGTTTTGTATATTGTCTTCAAAAGCTTTTTTATATTGTATTTCCTCTAGTTTTAAAGTTACTATTACAGATAAGGTTACTATTAGTACAATACAGATAGTAACAACTTTTCTTAGATATAAGATCTTCTTTTTTATAAGAGTATTATTTAACATTAAATATCTCCAGATAATATTGTAAATTATAGCAAAACAATATTAATAATCTTTGATTATTTCACAGGAGAGTTAAAATAATTCCTGAGTAATACATAAGTCTTTTTGATTAAATTTTATTATTTCGAGTGTCAAAAAATCTTTTTAGTTTGTGAATATTGGTATAAAATATTCATGAGATAGTAGAATAAAAGTGGTTAAATGGGTTTAGCACCAGAAACAATTAGAGTTAATAACTACGATTATAAAGTAGAGCTTGAGTTAAAGACAAAAAGAAACTCTTCAGCAAAGGTATATGGAGATACAATTGTTTTAAGAGTCAGCAGTATTATACCAAGAAAGATGCAGAAAGAACATATAAGCTTTTTGTTAGATTCTATAACAACAAAGCTTTCTCAAAAAAGAGTAAAGCCAATACCAGTAAGGCTTGATATCAGTAACGAGATACGTATTATTGGTAAAAGATATAGAACCATAATAGAGCATAAGCCAAGAAAGACTTGTAAGCTTCTTATTGAAGATGATGACGTTTTAAGATTTCTTTTGCCTGAAACTATTCCAAAAGATGTACTTGCTAAATATGTTAAAAAAATGATATTCAAGGCTGTCGCAGAAGATAACGAAGATTTTCTCAAGGATTTTGCCAGAAGTATTAACAGAAAATATTTTCATCAGTACTTGCAGGAGGTTAGATTTAAACAGTTTAAATCTAAATGGGGTGAATGTAATTCTGATAATGTTATATCTATCAATGTAGCGTTGCTTTTCTGCCCGGTGGAAATTATGGAATATATTCTAGTTCACGAAATAGCTCACATTAATATGTTGAATCACTCAAAACAATACTGGCAAAGAGTAGAAGAAGTAATGCCAGACAGAAAAAAAAGAGAACGCTGGCTTAGAAACAATGGTTCAAATATACTACATATGAATGTTACATGGTAAAAACACCCGGCCTCTATAATCAGGAATTTATAGATTACGTTTAAGGATCAGTATAAATCTATAAACTTACAAAATTATCCAGCGTTAAACTATATAATAAATGATTTAAATCATATTAAATACGTGAATACATTTCCTAATATACTTAAACTGAATATCAACTAGCTGCAACGTATACATAATAATCTTTTTACCTTCTTGTGAAAATCTTATTTTATTCCTGTTATAATAAAACTTATGCATAACTATATCAACATTAAACACTGAATGCAGATACCAGAAAAAATTGTGCAGGATAGTTAATCCCTGATATATAGAAAAAAGGAGTTGTGCACAGGTCTTTATAATTGCGTTAAAAAGATTTTAGGTTTCAAAATGTTTGATGGTGCATATTTATTTATAGTAGGTTTTTGTTTCGCCATAGCTATTTGTGCCCTGCTATTTTCAGTATATCAATTTTATAAAAAGTATCTGGCTAAAGAGATTTTAATAAATAATAGATCAGGTAGTTTAATTAAAGATTTTTTTACCCTTCAAAGAATAAAAACAATTACTATTATAATTATTATTGCAGTATCAATTGTTACAGGGCTGTTAATTTATGAAAATATTAATACAATAAGTCTAAAAGCCAGGTTTAGAGATGTTGGCATGCTTGGCAAAGGTTCTGATGTTATTTATAGAGGAGTGAACATAGGAAAGGTTACCAGTATTTCCCTTTCAAAAGATTCTGAATATGCTATTGTGACTTTTAAGATACCTGTTAAAGACCCTGTTATTTATGAAGGTTCAACAGCTGAAATATCATTCAGAAGTATTACAGGGGCACAGGCCCTGGTAATAAAACCACCATTTGTTATAAGAGGCAAAAAACCGCTTAGTCAGTTAGCAACTATTGAAGGTAAAGACTCTATAACTGTAGAAGAAACTCAAAAGCTTATTGCAAAAATGATTGAAGAAGGCAAACTTGAATATATGATTAATAACCTGAGCCAGTTGTTAAAGAATACTAATGAAATATCTTCTAATTTAAATAAATTGAATAATGAAAAGCAAGATGATATAAGAGATTTTCTTAAGAGCTCAGCGGAACTTTCTAAAAGCTTAAAGCAAACCTCTGATAGTGTTAATGTATTGTTAACTAAAACTAATGCATCTCAAGAAATTAAAATAATTAAAGAAATAAAAACACTAATTAGTCAGACTAGTAAACTGATAGAACAAACAAATAGCCTTGTTGTAAGCTCAAACAGCCTTGTCAGCAGTGTTGATAAAACAGTTAATAATCCTGAATCAAAAGTTAATTTAAAGTCTTCAATGCAAAAATTTGACGATATTTTAACAGATATTAAAGATATTTCCGGAGACCAGGAAATTAAAGGGGATCTTAAACAGTCTGTAAAGAATATGTCAGTAGTTATTTCAGACATTAAAGATATAACAGAAGACAAAGAAGTTAAAGAAAACCTGAAAAAAACTATAATTGAATCAGGTGAGAGTATATCAAAAATTAACTGCTTCTCTCAAGAAATAGGTAATACACTAAGTAAAAGATTCTTAATTCCAAGATTGATTATTGGTAAGCCAGCCGGAAATATTAATTCTTGTTTTGAAGAAGAAATAATTGAGAAATAGCAAAATAGAAACATGTAACATATTGTTTAAGTAATCTTTTTATTTAAGACTTTTATTAAATTGAGTGAAATCAGCCGTTTTTAACCTCTTCTTTAGATGGAAGCTTTTTGTTTTTGATTAATTTTGATACAAAAAATAATAAAATAAGGCCAGTTATAATTATTGCACCTAATATAACGATTACAGGGGTGGAAAAGAAATTATTTACTGATTGCGCTGGAGGGTCAATAGGTGCAACATCTCCAAGTGTTTCTTGTATATTAACAATTGACAATATCAATAAGCCTGTTAAGAGATAATATTTTCTTTCAAGTAATGTCATATATTTACACCTTCTGTTCTTTTGTATTTAGATTGTACTTAAAATAAAGCCATAAAGCTATAAATAGTGCTGTGAGTGAACATAATATAGTTAAAAGAATAATCCAGGAATTTAAATACAAGTATTTAATATCAGTAAAAGAAGGAAAAGCACCAATGATCAAGGCCAGGCATGGAAGCCCAAAGGCAAAGCCCGGGCGGCCTTTAAACATAGTGGCAATAGCTACAAGTGTTACAGGCATTGTTAACTGGAATAAAAAAGCACCTGTAATAGCAATAAATGGCAGTTTGTGACCAAAGGCCAGTAGCGGTGCAGAAATTATTAGTGCTGTTATAGATACCCGCATCCACCCAAATTTGTCAGCCAGCAATCCTCCTGCAATTTTGCCCAGAACAACTGACATAGTTAAGATGAGAAGTAATGTTATATCTGCTTTCCATGGCAGTGTAAGAGATAATGCTATTAAAGCCCTGATAGAAATTGAAAATAATATAAGTAATAATATAAGCTCAAACAAACCATTTGTTAGACTAAATTTTTTCTTTTCATAATTAATATCAGGTATTTTTATGAGTAACATTATCATAGAAAATAAAATAAGAAGAATTACAAAGGGCCAGGCAATAAAATGTCCACCTTTGCCAATAAGTATTCCGATGCATAACCCCAGTGCCCCTGGTGCAACAAAAATGCCCGGTGCAGTTGTTCTGTCTGGTGTTAGATTTAAACTGATCGTACCCCCGCCAACATGAAATAAAGAATTGCCAGCACCAACTAAAATTACAGCTATAATTGGTTGAATATAAACAATAACAGCTCCAAGTGCCGTTATGAGGCAACCAGTAATAGCTATAAAGACAGGGGATTTAAAATGATCAGATATAATACCTGTTAAAGGTTGTGTGCCAAAAGTAATTATGTTATACATAAGTATTAGCCAGGCAATATCTTCAAGTTTGTAACCATAAAGGCCTGAAATACCCAGAACAGTTGCAGCGCATGTAGCATCAACAAGAGCATGGCTGAACCCATAGCAACCAAGTATTTTGAATAAATAGTAACCAGGAGCTTGCTTTAAATTTAATGCACCTGTTTTGTCTTGAGACATATAGGCTCCTCAAGTAACATGGTAAAAATGATTACTCTATAATCTCTTCAAGATTGTCAGAATAATCATTTACTTCCATCTCAAGCAGATCAGCAAGTTCAGTGTCAATTTCTTTAATTCTGTCATAATATTTAGCTGCCTGCTCATCGTCTCCAATCATTTTGTTACAGACGAAAAGATTCCATAAAGAGTTCAAAGTGTTTTCTTTAGTTTCAAGTTGTTTCTTATATATTTTTATAGCCTCTAGATAATCTTTTTCTTTAATACAGCACTTAGCCAGAATATTTTTGGCGTTTATATGTTCTGGATTAAATTCTAATAATTTTTCGCTATAATTTCTAGCTATACGATATTCTTCCTGCTTGAAGAAAAGTTCTGCTAAGAGAATTAAAACATCTTCATCTTCAGGGTATCTATCTTTAAGATCAAATAAAACTTTTTCTGCTTCAATATATTGTTCTTTAATAATATAGCATTCAGAAAGGTCGAGAAGCATTCTTGCATTAGCAGGAGAAATTCCACAAGTTTCTTCATAAATTTTTATAGCTGGTTCATAAAGTTTATGATATTTAAATGCTCTTCCGATTCTGAAGAAAAGCTCTTCATAATTGTGGCGCTCATTTTTAACTGCAGTTTCAGATTGTATTTTGTGTAATAAAAATACTGCAAAGAGCGCATTGAAGATAGTTGCTTTATAGAGTTCATTTTCAGGATGCGTTCTTAATGATTCATATAAAATATTAAAACCTTCCGAATAGTGCCCGAAGTCTATTAATAGATTAATTATGCAACAGGTTGCCGGGCAATAGTTATTATCAATTTCTAAGGCTTTTTCGAAATATTGTCTGGCAGTGGTAAAATTACCATTTTCTTTATTGATTTTTCCAATTTCACATAAGACCTCAGTATTTTGAGGTTCTTGTTCTAATTTATTCAATAATTCTTCTAATCGTGTAGACATATTATTCAACTCTTTTTGCTATTATATTAAATCAATTATTAATTTAAATGATTTTTTATTGATTGAATCTGAATTGATGTTGAGAATTAATAAAAAATTTACAGATTTTAAAAAAAACTCCCATCTTCAAAATGTTTACAGTGCTGGCTTTTTAAACCATCCTGTTTTGAAAAGCAAATTGATTATAAAAATTAAGAAATATTTTTATTAATCTATCGAAAGTTTAGTTTTTTCAATATGTTTGAACTAAAATTTAAACATGGATAGAATACAGGTCTTAAATGAAAACGTAATAAATCAGATTGCAGCCGGCGAAGTTATAGAAAGGCCAGCGTCTGTCATTAAAGAGCTTGTCGAAAATTCAATAGATTCTAAAGCAACAAAAATTGAAGTAGAAATAGCTAATGGTGGCAGATATTTAAGAGTTTCTGACAATGGTTCTGGCATACACCCTGAGGATGTTCAGCTGGCTTTTAGTAGACATG
>JBFMGH010000081.1:0-4624 GCA_040752795.1 Cyanobacteriota bacterium | reverse complement strand
ACAGCTTTTTCTCGGATTATATCCTGTTCTTTTTGGGTTAAGTTTCTGGTATCATTCTTCTCGTTCATCTAATAATTTTAACATATTTGAGCTTTATCTGTCAAACATTTTATGAACGGAGTAATATATACTTATGCACAAGTCTTTGTCTGAGGGTTCTTGACACAAAAACAGCGCTTTTGGGCGCTGTTTTTGTGTTATAAAGATTTAAATAGATTTTATTTAATTATTCCAAGCCCTATAAGAACAGAGATACCCATAAAAACCCCTGTTGTCCAGTAAGTTATTCTATTTAAGCTTGATTCAGCTGATTGCTGGCTAGAAAATAGTTGTGCTGCTCCGCCTATCGAGCCCAGACCAGCACCCTTGGGCGCATGAAGTAAAACCAGAAATATTAAAAGTATACCGCTTATAATCTGTAATATCTGTAAAACAAAGATCATTTTAATTCCTCTTTTTTCTTAAATTATTGAAGAAGGGTCTAATAATAAAATTATAGTTAAGTAAAATCACTCACTTTCAGTTGATTTACTTTTTATAACAAAAAAACCAATTATTTTAAACTTTTTTAAGACTATATTAACTTTAATTTTATATTTTGAAATAAAAAAATTAGAAATCTTTAAGAACAGGATTTAAAATAAATTGAATCTTTTGATCAGGATAATAAAATATAAATCCTTTATTAAGAAGGTCAGAATTATTAACAGGGTCAAATTGTTCCGGATTTTCAGCTAATGTGATCAATTGTTGTAATTTATCAGCACTAACTGATCGTATAAGGTCGTGTTTTAATAATTTAACCGGTTCATAAATGTCATCAGCTTCAAGGGGGAGAGAATTTTTTATAATCAGAGATTCATAAATGATTTTAAATAGTTGACCAGTGTTGCCAGCACTATAATAAAGAGCTTTATTTAAATATTCATCACTAAAGACAGACGCAATATCTTTTTTTACAGAGGATAATCTTTTTTTGATTACATCTGTTAAAAAATGATAAGAAGCTTCAACAGCGGTTTCATTATTATTTGTATGTCTACTAACAGGAAAATATAGTAAGCTTTCCTGCCAGTGGTTACATAGATTATTAGAATTAGCGGAAAAATAGTAATATAAAGGTAAATTAATTATTAAATCAGTATCAATTTCTTTTAAAAACATACTTTTATTAAATAAGATCTGTTCAAGGTTATCAGGATCATTTTTATTAGGCATAACAATATGATCCAGCCCATCTATTATGATTATTAAATCTTTATAATTGTTGTTATTAAGCTTGATTTTAATCTGATTTAAAACTTCTTTAATGCTTGATAGAAAAGTAATAGCCTGAGCATCAAAGACATATCTAACCTTGCTTTTAAGAAAGTCACTGTATTTAATATAATCAGAAATCATTGAAAACTTTAAGTTAAAGTCTAAAGTCTTAAACGGGATCATATCTTTTAATTCGCTCAGGTTAATATTGCCAAGGGAAGTATAATACAAATATATTTCTTTATCGGCGAGTACTTCAGTGGTTTTTTTTAGTAATGCCAGCATCAGGTCTACATAATTAAAGTCATAAATATTAATAAGCGTTTTCATATCACAATAAACAACAAAATAATTCTGGTTTTCTAGTTCAATCTTTAGCTTATTGAGGAATGCAGTTTTTCCTGAACCTTTATGACCAGAAATAAACTGGCATAACGATCTGGATTTTAAATTAATTTTATTTAATAAATACTTTAAAATAGTGTCATTTGAATCAATATAAAAGTTTTCAATGTTTAGAATATTAGTTGTATCAAATAAGCTGGTGATATCATTAAGCTTATTCATCTCTTAACTCCTGATCTTATAAAAATATTTAACTTATTGTAATAATTGTATCAACTTCTACCGTTTTAGTGTTTTAATAAAAAAATAAATTGGAGATTAATTATAATAATTTAAATTAATTGGGCAGAGAGAAATGCTAGTTTCAAATAAGCTAGTTTCATATGAAACTTATAAAGCTAGAAAAATTAGCTTTGGAAAGAAAGTGGATGTTTTTACCAGATCTTCTGGTGATGAATTATATAATTCAAATTTTAAAATCAATAAAGTAGATACTATAGGCTGGGCATTTGACGGTGGTGGAGCCCGGGGTATTTTTGAAATTGGGGTAGCCTGTGCTCTTGCAAAAGCAGGTCTAATACCGGATGTTGTAGTCGGCACATCAGTTGGTTCAATAAATGCTGTTGCTGTAGCGAAAGGCGATATTAATCATGCAATAGATGCCTGGAAAAGCATTAAAAAAGATAATGTATATAAATCAAGAAATATAAACCTGTTTTTAAAAAGTTGTAAAAAGTTTTTAAACCTTGTTGGTATGGCAGAATCTCCTACTATTAAATCAATTTTTGATAATTCCCCATTGAGAGAATTTATCAAGAAAGTAGTTAAGCCTTCAAAACTCCTTGCTTCCAAATATGAACCACCTATCGAGGTATTAATAGGAGCAACAAATGTTAATACAGGTGAAGAAGGGTTATTTGCTACTAAAAAATTATTCGAAAATTATAATAATATTTATGATGAGAAGAAGGGTCCAAAAATCAGGCAGTTAACAAAAGACAACTTTGAGGATGCTATTGTAGCCAGTACCTCTATACCAATGGCATTTGCCCCGGTTCAAATTGAAAATGATATTTATATGGATGGTACGGGCAACTGTACTCCTGCAAAAAATGGGGTTAACGCGCTTTTTGCAGTGAATAAAGATATGAAAGAAGGGCTTTTGTTTGTAGTTTTAACAAGTCCTAAAGAGCCACCTAAAGAAGAATTTATCAATATGAATAGCGCATCTTTAGGAAATATTGGTCTTAAAACAATAACCATTGGCCTGGACAATATATCAGAGCTTGATATCAGAGTTGCTCAAGAAATCACAAGGGAAATAGAGAGATGGGGTTCTGTAAACCTTCAATTTAATAGAGCCATTGATAAATTCACATGTACAACAAATTGCATAAGAGAGAAAATTGAAGAGATTCTTAGAGCTATTAACCTTTTACCAGAAGGCATACAGGCAAAACAAGTCAAACAAATAGCTCAAGAATTAAGCTTGCTTGGTGATGTAAGTATAGAAAATACTGATACGCTGGCAGAGATTGTGAAAAAATATCAACCTTTTAAAAACAAAAAGAAAGTTAAAATTATTGTTATAAGGCCAGAAAAATCCTTTGGAATTAATACTCTTGATTTTGATAAAATAAAAACTCATGGCAATAAAGCTATCAGGGCAGGTTATTTTGCTGCGTTAAATGTTTTATACAGAGAAAATATTATATCTAAAGAAAAATATGATTTGTTAATGCAAGAAAGACCGTATCCTGTAGAAAGATTGTTTGATGAAGACGGAAGAAAACTGTCAAAAGTAGTTTGATTGTTTCAAAAGATAAATATAATCTTAAGAATAGCTATTTGATAAGAAATATTTTAATATATTTTAAAATTTTAGCACTTTAAAATCTTGAGGATGTTTTACATAAGAAACTAGAGGTTTCTACATATGGTTGAATAACAGAAAATTACAGAGTAGGGAGCACTGAGGATTAATGTTAGTTTCAAACAATCTGATCAAGTTAGATAATTATCGTATAGGAAAACTTGCTTTTAAAGGAACTGATAATCAAGTTAATGAACCAGCAACCGATCCTTTAAACAAAGATAAGGTCAAAATAAATAATGTTGATTCAATAGGCTGGGTACTTAGCGGGGGTGGGGCCAAAGGAGTATTCGAAATTGGTGTAGCCTGTGCTCTTGCTAAAGCAGGTATGCTACCTGATGTTATAGTAGGTACGTCAGTTGGAGCCCTTAATGCTGCTGCTCTTGCAGAAGGTGACGTTGATAATGCAGTGAGGTTATGGAAAGAAATTTCTAAAGATAAAGTTTATAAAAGCAAGGTAGGCTCAATAGTAATAAAAGGCCTGGGGCAAATTCTTAACTGGTTAGGGATAAAAAATCCAGCTAAAATAAAATCTATATTAGATAATACACCGTTAAGAAAACTTGTCAGAGAAGAAGCTAACCCTGATGAACTATTTAAAAAAGGTAAAAAATTACCGGTAGAGTTAATGTTTGGGGTTACAGCCTTAAATAATGGAAAAGAAGGATTGTATGCAACAGCCGGTTTGTATGACAAGCTTAAAGAAGAATACGATGAAAATGAAATTCATGAGCTATTTAAGCTTGATGCAAAGAATTTTGAAGATGCATTAATTGCAAGTACATCAATACCACTGGCATTTCCTGCGGTTCAAATAAAGGATGAATTATTTGTAGATGGTGGAACAGGTAATAATACACCAGCCAAAAATGGTGTCGATGCATTATTCGCTATAAATCAGGATTTAAAAGAAGGACTTTTGTTTGTTGTAATGCTAAGTCCTCAGGAAAAAGATACAGAAGAAAGACTAACCGAGAAAAATGCAGATCTTGGCAAGGTTGGAATAAAAACTTTAAACATTGTTCTTGACAATACAGCCAAAATGGATGTCAAGATGACACAAAAAATAACCAGAGAAATAGAGCGATGGGATGTTATAAATATTCAGGTGCAAGAAACACTGGATAAAATAGGCAAAGCTGCTAT
>JBFMGH010000080.1:0-9192 GCA_040752795.1 Cyanobacteriota bacterium | reverse complement strand
CCCGCACTGCGGGCCTTTTGAGCCCGATCCTCTAAAACCTGGTCCCTGTTAAATATTTACAGTGTGTTAAATGTATAAATCTTTAACTTAAGTCATTACTTGAGCCTTGAGAGTTTGTAACAAATTCACGAATTAACCGGGTTAAATTTCAATAAAACAAGTTATTCTTCATAAAAAGAATTCTGTTACTACATTATTAAAACAATAATAACAGGTTTGAGAATTTTAATTCTGAAAAGCAAGAACAACTCTGGGCAAAGAATTGAGGTCATTATATATAATTGCATTTACCCAGCCATTAGTCTCAAGATATTCTTTTACATCTATAGCATATTCTGAATCAACTTCTACTAATAAAGCCCCACCAGATACTAATAGTTTAGAAGCCTGTTCTGATATGATCTTATAATTCTCAATCGGATCTATTGAGCTTACATACAATGCATTTCTTGGCTCATATTCCCTGACTTCTCTTGCCAAAGCTGACTCTTTATACTCAGGTATATACGGTGGATTTGATATTATTAGATCTAACCTGTTATGAATTGTTTCTAAAAAGCTTGTTTGGAATAGCTTTATTCTATTTCTAACCTGATAACTATTACAGTTTAATTCAGTTACTTTTAGCGCTTCTTCAGAAATATCTGTGGCAACTATATTTATATCATTACAACATGTCAGGATTGAAATACTAATATTTCCTGAACCAGTACCAATATCTGCAATATTTTTATAATTATTGTTTTTAATTAACTCAATGGCCTTTTCTACAAGAATTTCAGTGTCATTTCTGGGTATTAATACATGTTCATTAACAAATAGCTTTAAGTTATAGAAATAAGCACAGTTTAACAAATATTGAATAGGAACATTTTCATTAATTCTTTTAGAAAGGTTATCATTAATGAGGTTGATTTTTTCATCTGGAATATTGAAATTATTAGATAGGTAAAGGTCTTTCTTTGTAATATTTAGAATGTGATAAAGCAACAAATCAACTTCTGCAATAGCTTCAGGCTTTAAAACTCCGGATTCTCCAAGTTCTTTTATAGCATTATTTCTAAAATCTAATAAATTCATATTGATTTAAAACCTTTAACTATCAAGCTAGTTTATATCAAGACTGCTAACTGCTATAAAATCTAAAAGACTTTAAATATTTCAATTAAGTTTGAAATGTTGTTATACAACATTAAGTAGTAGGTGTTTCTGCCAGTTTTTGCAACTTTTGTTGCTGGTCATATTTAACAAGGTCTTCTGTTAAATCAAATAGTTCACCTTCAATTATCACGTTAACATTATAATTCTTACCGATTCGGTGGTCTGTGCAGCGATTTTGAGGGAAATTATATGTACGGATCCTTTCACTTCTGTCTCCTGTGCCAACCTGAGATTTTCTCAGGTCATAAATTTCTTTCATTTGTTTTTGCAATTCAATGTCATAAAGCTTCGCACGAAGGATTGACATGGCACGTTCTTTATTTTGAAGCTGACTACGTTCTTCTGTACAGTGAATCTGAATGTTTGTAGGCTTATGGAGAATCCTTACAGCAGTTTCAACCTTGTTAACATTTTGACCACCAGCACCACCTGAACGCATTGTTGTTATTTCAAGATCCTTAGGATCTATTTCAACGTCTACATCATCAACTTCAGGCATAACAGCAACCGTTGCCGTACTTGTATGAACCCTGCCCTGAGATTCAGTCACAGGAACTCTTTGAACCCTATGTACTCCTGATTCATATTTAAGTTTACTGAATACGGCATCGCCTTTAATTGCTACTATAGCTTCAGAAACACCACCAATACCCGTTTCATTAATACTAAGAACTTCTGTTTTCCACCTTTGTTTTTCAGAATAACGCAAATACATTCTTAATAAATCACTGGCAAAAATGTTGGCTTCTTCCCCTCCAGCACTGCCTCTAATTTCCAGCATAATATCTTTATCATCATTAGGGTCTCTTGGTAACAATAAAACTTTCATTTTTTCAACCAGTTTTGGTATTTTAGACTGATTTTCATCAATTTCAGCTTGAAGAAACTGTTTCATCTCAGCATCTTTTTCTGACCTCAACATTTCCTTAGCGTCTTGAACATTTTGAGACAATTCAATCCATTTATGATATGTATTTACTGTTTCTTCCATAGCTTTTCTTGCTTTAGAAAGCTTCTTATATTGATCGACATCTGAAAATATCTCAGGGTCACTGAGTTTTTCACCCAATTCATTATACTTATTTTCAATAGACTTTATTTTATCAAGCATTCCTTGCATAGGTTTCTAACCCCTCTTTTTTAGCTGGATACATGCCACATGACTTAAACTCATTGCAATAGCCTATATTGACACACTTGGGCACCAGGTAATCTTTTAGCCATGGGTCTTTTTTAACTGCCAGATTAACCATTTTTTGTACCAGTTTTCTGATTTCATGCTGAGCATTGGCACAAAGCCTGAGCTCAGAAACGTGAATAAATTCACGCAAGTTCAAACTCAGAATCATAGATGTATTAGTAGCATTTGGTAAAATAAATCTGGCATCTTCAGCTTTTATTCCTGCATTAATCATTTTGGTATAAAAGACCTGAATTTCAGTCATAAAATTGTTATATTCATCAATAAATTCAGATTTTTCTATAGATGGAGGTGTAATATATTCAAATTGACTGATTTCAGTTACATATCTTTGAGATTTTTGAGAAAAAGACATATGTCTATGTCTTACCAGTTGATGAGAGCAAGCCCTGCTTATTCCACTAACAGCAAACACATACTGGCAATGCTCTAATGTGCTATGATGCCCTGAGCTCATTACTTTGGATAATAATTTAAGCATTTTAGCTTCATCAACTTCTTCATTCCAGATATCATTAGGATACTGTTCAGAATAACAGGTTCTACAGGCAACATATATTGTCTTTAAAGTACTCTCAGGAGCACTTACTAAATCAACTAATGGAAAATCTATAGAATTAGTCATTTTTATTGTACTTTCAATTTAATTAGTTTAAATAATAAAAAATAAAAGACAGGAACAAAAGCCCTGTCTTTTAAAAATTAATTCTTAAGCTAAGATTTAGCTTCTTCTTCTTTTTTCTCTTCTGGTTTGTCTTCTGTTTTCTCTACAGTTTTCTCTTCTGGTTTGTCTTCTGTTTTCTCTACAGTTTTCTCTTCTGCTTTTTCTTCACTTACAGATTTTTTGGCTTCTATTTCTGCTTTTTGTTTTTCTTCTAATTGTTTCTTCATTTCTTCAGCAGCTAATGCTCTGGCTCTAGCTTTTGCCTTGGCATCTTTTTTAGCTTCTTTTGCAGCTTTTATTCTTTCTTGTTCTTTAGCTTCTTCAGCAGCTCTTCTTTCTGCTTCTTCTTGAGCTTTCTTTTCAGCTTTTAGTTTTTTAGCAGATTTTTTAGCTGTATCAACATCTTTATAGCGATTTTTAAATCTGTCAACTCTTCCTTCTGTATCTACTATTTTCTGGGTTCCAGCGTAGAATGGATGACATGCATTACAAATTTCAACCCTGATATCATCTTTTACAGATCCTGTTTCTACTGTGTTTCCACAAACACAACGGATAGTTATACCTTTATACTTTGGATGAATGCCTTTTTTCATTGTTTTAAGCCTCTAAAGTTTTTGATTTGTTTTTAAATTATTACGGTGATTGATTATACTTGCTTCAAAACATTATAGTCAAGCAATTATATCAGAAGTTACTTAATATAAGAAATATTTAGTAACTTTATAGATTATATTTCTCCATTAAACATTCAGGTTTTATCTTATAATATCTTGTGTTTCTAAAATTTTGAATATTTATAATAGAAAATATTGATTAATAAAATAAATTTAAATTTTCTACAAAAGGGTTTTTGAATATCTTATCCCAGTTATTTCATGAATTTATTACATTAACGAAAACCTGCCTCTATAATCTGGAATCTATAAATTACTTTCGAGGATCAGTATAAATAAATTGTGTTTTTTTTATAATATTTTATTGTTCAAACTATTCAATATAATTGAAAATATATGGTTCAAAACATACACAAATGGAAATTTGCAGTAGATCGGGGCGGTACTTTTACCGATGTTATTGCTATAGATCCTGAAGGTTTTTTTCATACTATCAAACTTTTATCAACTTCTCCAGAATACGACAATGCATCTATTGAAGGTATTAATAGAATACTTAAAAAAAATAATATTAATATATTGTCTTCTGAAAACGTTAAAGCTATAAGATTTGGGACAACTGTCGCTACTAATTCTTTATTAGAACGCAAAGGTGGCAATTTAGCATTATTAATAACACAAGGGTTACCAGATCTTCTAGAAATAAGTAATCAAACCAGGCCAGAAATATTTAATTTAAAGATCGTTAAACCTTCTTTGCTTTATAAACAAGTTTTTGAAATCAATGAAAGAATTAATTGTAGTGGAAAAATTATTAAAAAATTAAATAACGAAAATTTGAAAAAGGTTATTAAAAAACTCAAAAAAGATTCCTTTGACGCTGTTGCTGTTGTTTTAATGCATTCCTGGAAAAACCCTGCTCACGAAATTGCAATTAAAGACGCTCTTTTAAATGAAAATATTAATAATGTATTTCTTTCTCATGAAGCTGTTAACCTTATTAAAATTGTTAGCAGAGGTCAGAGTACAGTTGTTGATGCATATTTAAGCCCTGTTATAGCCATGTATCTTGAAGGAATACAAAAAGAAACCAGTGATATTTCAATCGAATTTATTCAAAGCTCAGGCGGCTTAAGCAAACCATCCAATTTTAAAGGGAAAGACGCTATTTTATCAGGCCCTGCAGGCGGTGTTATTGCTGTTGGAAATATAGCTGATAGTTGTAAGCTCAAGGGATCTATAGGTTTTGATATGGGTGGAACCTCAACAGATGTTTGCAGATATGATGGAACCTTTGAAAAACTTTATGAGCAAGTTATTGCTGACATTGAAATTCAAAAAGAATCTTTAAATATTATTACTATAGCATCAGGTGGTGGATCAGTATTATGGTTTGATGGCCAAAAAATGAAAGTTGGGCCAGAATCTGCTGGCGCCAGCCCTGGCCCTGCATGCTACGGGTTTGGTGGCGTACTAACTATTACTGATGCCAATCTTCTAACAGGCAGACTGGCCGTAGACTTCTTTCCTAGAACTTTTGGGCCCTCAAGAAATGCCTCTCTGGATAAAGAAATAACTATAGAAAAGTTTAAACAAATTACTCAAACAATTAACCAGGCAACCAATATGAATCTGACACCTGTTGAAACAGCACTGGGATTTATAAAAATTGCTAATGAAAAAATGGCAATGGCTATTAAAGAAATCTCTGTTTCCAGAGGGTATGATGTAAGAAACTATGCATTAATATGTTTTGGAGGTGCTGGTGGGCAGCATGCCTGTGAAATTGCTTCTATTCTTGGTATAAAAAAAATCATTTTTCATCCCTTAAGCGGTGTTATGTCTGCCTATGGTATAGGTCTCGCAAGCCCAGTTGTAACTAAGTCTAAAACCGTTTTAAAACCTTTAAATATTGACTCCTATGAACAGTTACAGCTTATGTTTGAGTCATTACAAAAAGAAATCCTTCCGCCTGAAATAACCAGCCCTGATGATTTTACTATTCACAAAGAGCTTGATATTCGACCTGTGGGCACTGAATCTTATTTAACCACAGAATACATTAATTTTAATGCACTGTGCGATAAATTTAAACATAAATACAAATCTATTTATGGCTTTGAAATTGGTGATATACCGCTTGAAATAGTTAATTTGCGTGTAAGCATAAAAGAAAAATGTACTTTTTTTCAGCCATTTAGTTCCACTAAAAATTTAACAAATAACAAAAATGAACCTGTAGCCTTTCAAAAAATATATTATGAAAATGGTCCAATAAAATCACCTGTTTATTTAAGAGAGATGCTTGAAGATTCATTTGAAATAACAGGGCCAGCTTTTATAATCGATAAATATTCAACGCTTATTGTTGATAAAAACTATAAAGCAGTAATTAAAACAGATGGAATAATTGAACTAATAAAAGAATCAACTATTGAGAATAATATTCTCTCTTCAAATACTGAGCCTGACCCTATTCTACTCGAGATCTTTAATAACTTATTTACTAGCATTGCCTCAGAAATGGGTCTTACATTGCGTAATACTTCTTACTCAGTTAACATTAAAGAACGTCTGGACTTTTCCTGTGCTATATTTGATAAAAATGGAGACCTTGTAGCTAATGCTCCTCATATACCTGTGCATTTGGGTTCAATGACTGAAACTGTTAAAACCATTTTAATAGAACATTATAAAGATTTAAAACCCGGTGATGTTTATATAACTAATGACCCATACAACGGTGGATCACATTTGCCTGATATTACCTTGGTCTGCCCGGTGTATTCTGAAGAAAATAAAATAATTTTTTTTACTGCTGCCAGAGGTCATCATTCAGATATTGGAGGTATTACACCCGGATCATTTCCTCCAGTGGCTTCTCATATTGATCAAGAAGGTGTTTTAATAAAAAACTTTCTGGCTGTTCGAAATGGTGTTTTGAGAGAAACTGAATTAAAAAATCTGTTATTAAACCATAAATATCCTGTTCGAAATTTAAATGAGCGAATCTTTGATATTAAAGCACAAATAGCTGCCTGCTATAAGGGTGTTAAAGGATTAAATGATCTGGTCAGTAAGTATAGTCTGGAAACAGTTAATCTTTATATGTTTTTTATTCAACAAAATGCTGAATATTGTGTAAAACTTGCTTTAGAAAAATTTCTGGCAGGTAATACAATATTTGAGTCTGATTTTGAAGACTTTCTTGATGATGGTAGTAATATAAAAGTAAATCTACAGATAAATGCCGGTAATAACCCGCCTAAAAGTATTACTGCAAAGATTGATTTTTCTGGAACAGCTAAACAGCATCTTAATGATAATTTAAACACACCCATTTCAGTTACAAAATCTGCTATTCTTTATGTATTAAGAGCTTTAACTAATGTTGATATACCTTTAAATAGTGGTTGTATAAAACCTATTGAAATTATTGCACCAGAAGGGTCATTGTTGAATCCGGTATATCCTGCACCAGTAGCATCAGGTAATGTTGAAACATCTCAAAGAATAGTTGATGTAGTGTTAGGTGCATTCGGTATAACTTCAGCCTCACAGGGAACAATGAATAATTTTTTATTTGAAGTTGAAGGAGATTCTCCTTATTATGAAACAATTTCAGGTGGCGCAGGAGCCCTTGATGGTTATTCAGGTGCATCTGCGGTTCAGGTTCATATGACTAATACAAGAATCACTGACCCGGAAGTTTTAGAATACAGGCATCCTGATGTAAGACTTGAGCAGTTCAAAATAAGAAGAGGT
The DNA here is from genome assembly GCA_040752795.1 of Cyanobacteriota bacterium. Lineage (GTDB taxonomy): Bacteria > Cyanobacteriota > Vampirovibrionia > JBFMGH01 > JBFMGH01 > JBFMGH01. The sequence goes on along the minus strand of JBFMGH010000080.1, from coordinate 1,784 downwards.
TCTGGTGGTTGTGGTTTGTATCCTGGTGGAGATGGCGTCATTAGAGAAGTAAAATTTTTAAAACCAGCACATATTACAATAATCTCTGAAAGAAGAAATTACCAGCCTTATGGTATGTCTGGAGGTTGCCCGGGCAAAACAGGTAAAAATATTTTAAAAAGGTCTTCAGGTAAAATAGAACCTTTAAAAAACAGGGTTGAACTAGCAATTAACACAGATGATTCTATAATTATAAAAACACCTGGTGCTGGAGGCTTTGGTAAAACCATTTAACACTGAAGCTTTTTTCATTTACTTGAGTCAATTTTTATCTATATCAACCATTGAAAGAAGAATTATATCGCTAAAATTCAAGAAACAGTACAGAAGCTTTTTTCAAATAAAAAATAAAGCCCGGTTTTAGCCAGGCTTTAAAATTTATTGAACACTTAGATATTAGTTGCTTATTAAGCAGGTAAAGCGCCCATAACAGCTCTTTTACCTACATAGTTTCCACTTGTTAAGACTATTTTACCAGATGTGCTTGTAGCAAATTCTTTAGCGTGAACTAATGAACCAGAAACTTTTGCAGAAGATAATTTTGACATTCCGCCTCTGAATACAGCACCTGAACCAGCTACTATAGCTAATCTGGTGAAGTTACCTTCAGCTAATTCTTTTCTGGCATTTTCATCTGTAGCTAAAGTAATTCCTACGTCACCTACTGCGCCAACACCTATTTTAACACCAAGGCTGGCACCTTTTGTAACAGCACTGGTTACGCCGCCAGTTGCAGAGTATGCTGCTGCTATTAAACCATCTTTAAGACCTTCTTTGCCTAAAGCTTCATACTCATCACCGAGCATTAATTCTTTAGACGCCACTTTGGCTACACCACCGGCTGCTGCTGTTCCAGCTATGCAAGCAGCGGTAACAAGTAAACTGGCACCACCTGTAAATGGTGCTAATGCTGCACCAACAGCTATACCAACACCAATTGATACCACTGTTGAAGCTATATCAGCAACACCTTTTTTGCCTTTTTTGTAAGTTTGTAAGCTTTCATCAGCTTCACCAAGCTCTTTTTTAATTAATCTAAGCTCATTAGCATCAATTTTGCCATCATCTTCTAATGCAGCTTTTCTTACAGCTTTTAGTTCATTTAATTCTTTTTCTAACTTGTTGTCTTTTTTACTGAATAAATTGTAAATACCACTAAAGAGGCCCTTTTTGCTATCTTTAGCTTTCATTTCTAATTCAGCTATCTTAGCATCAAGTTTTTTAGCTTCTTCTTGAACTCTTTGATCTTCGGTTTGTTGGAAGGCAACACTCTGAAAAGAACCTGCTTCAGGTGTTCTATTCTTCATTGCAAAAGTGTAACCATAAGGATTCTGTGAATTTTTAAAATACTGTTGCTCTATTTGCTGGATGAACTTGTTAAGCTTCTTCCATTGATCGGAAGTGCTATTTGCTAACGCATTTTGAAAAATTGGATGTGACATAACTGTACCTAACCTTTTCTTTTCTTAAACCCCATAACTACTAAGTGTCCTGTATATATAAAAACAACATGTCGTTGATTGTTGATATAAATTTACAAATTATTTACATTTTGCTTAATAAACCATTAACCAGCTTATTCCTTTCAATGAAACGTCTACGGAAATCAACTACCATTGCAAGCCTTTTGATAACTCTTACAAACGATATCAATACCCGAAAGAGCTTATTTTATAGAAGTTTTTGCCACAGTGGTATTTAATACAATATAAAGTTTTGTTAATTTATGCAATTACCTGCATACT
>JBFMGH010000079.1:0-3859 GCA_040752795.1 Cyanobacteriota bacterium | reverse complement strand
AGCATTTAAATAATTGTCAGATAATACAGCAATAGTCTGATTAGCAGATGAAGCAGCATTTTGCATTTCTAATATAAAATCATTGCCTGGTCGAAAATCCCACGCCTGAATAACTGTCGTATAATTTGCTTCTTCAAGCTGCCAGGCAATCCATTCCGCAAACTCTTTATCGACAGAATTATAACTTATAAAAAAATCTTTTTTCTTTTCCATAAATTTTTATCTGTAAAAATATAAATCCTTATTTAATGATGGCAAAATCATAGAGCAAAAGCAATAAAACAACAATGTATCATCAAACAATACGCATAAATGCAACTATTTTGCCTACAATGTTTGATTCCTCTTCATTATAGACATCCTGGTATTTATCTGTAGCAAAACAAGTCTGACCACCTGTAAGTTTTGCTCTGGTTAATAAATACTTATCATTATATTGTATTAAATATGTCTCATCTATAATAATGTCTTTCTGATTCTCATCAATGATTACCACATCCTCTTTTTTAAACTCAGGAGACATTGCATTGCTCTCTACCTGGTATGCAATAAGATTTGGATTGTGTATGTTATGCATTTTCAAAAAATCTTTAGGAATGAGAAGTACCTTTCTTTCTTCTTTGTCAAAGTTTTCCTCATCATTTACTATTATTGTATCACATAAAATTGGAATTTCGTAAGTTGATTGTAAAGTTTTTTGAATATCAGAAATACAAGAATTTTCTTCCCCGCTGGAATCGTCTAAAATCATATCTCCTTTGCCTATTAAAAGCCATCTAATATTGACGCTGAAGGCTTCTTCAAGAACCTGAAGGAACTTATCTGGCAATTTATGCCTATTTTGCTCTATATCACCTATTTTATGCCCTGGAACATTGAAATAGCTTGCGAATTCATTCTGCTTTAAGCCCAAACTGCTTCTGATTTCTTTTAATCGAGTCCCTACGGTCATACTAAAATCCTTACTTAAAATCAAAATAACTTACAGAATTATACTATACATCTTTCAAAAGTGCAATATTATATATTGACAAAGTGTATAATTGTACTATAATAAAATTAGCACTCTGGCCTCGGAGATTAACAACCCACTACGTTCTACTTAAACTACCCTACAAAATTATACCCTTAATCTTTCTACACATCAACAGGGTAATTTGGCAAGAGTAAATTTATTACTTGGCCATATAACGCTGTCTCTCCTTTTCGTTCACTTCCAACCTCTGCCAAAGGACACTTTAAATGAAATCTTTCGATAATTTCAAGCGTCTAAAAGAATACATAACCTTCGATGATCTCCCCGAAGATTTAAAGTTTATTGCTACCTTTTGCGGTATGGAAGTTGCTTTAATACTCATTAAGTATGCTGCCGGAATGAATTTTAATATTCCCAAAAGCTGCTTGAACGGGCCTATTAGAAAATACATCATCGACAATTATAACGGCACAAGAGCTAATATGCTAGAGATTTCTCACGTTTGTAATGTAACAGAAAGACATATCAGGAAAGTGATCAAGGAACATGTTGAAAGTACTGCAAAAAGTAAGCAATAGCTTAAGAATAAAAATTTAGAGGTAATTGTTATTAAAACCAACAAATTATAATCTATCATTGGTCTTACGGTTTGCTGCATTTCAAAATCCAGAATTCTATAAAGCTAAACCAATTAGGGTTTTAACATATGATAAACCAAGATTAATCGACTAATTTATATTTTATTGCTAATATAGCTGCTTGCATCCTATTCTCAACATTTAGTTTTGTTAAAATACTTTTAATATGATTTCTAACTGTTTTCTCACTAATAACAGCTAACTCTGCTATTTCTTTAGTACCAAATCCTTTTACCATAAATTTAAGAATTTCTTTTTCTCTATCAGTCAATTCCTGGGAAATACCTTTAAAGAAAGGGGCTTCAATATCATCAAGTCCTTTAGTCTTGTTTTTTCTGATATTTGCTTCGATTCGTGCTAATAATACCTTAATGCTGAGGGGCTTTGTGATAAAATCATCCGCTCCATCAATTAAAGCTCTAACTTCAGTTGAATCATCATCAAGAGCTGTAAGGATAATAACTGGAACATTTATTAATGCTGGTACTGATCTGATTGTAACAAGAATCTCCCAACCAGAAGCTCCAGGTAATTCAATATCAAGTAGGATAATATCATACATACCAGGAGTAGCATTTTTTATGTTTTTAATTGCTTTTATCCCATCTTCAATTGCAGTTACTTTATGCCCTCTTGGTTCTAATGATGTTTGAAGGAGATAAAGAAAATTTTTGTTATCCTCAATGATTAAAATTGAATATATATCGTATAAATCAGTCATTTGGTCCTGTTAATTTTTTAAAGCTATTTATCAATTAATTATGTTTTAAAATATAACATAAGATAATAATGAAATAGAAATCAAGAAATTGTTTAAAAAATGCAGAAATTGTTTGATAAAAGTGTCATACTTGCAATATTAATAGTATTGATAATCTCTACTACAGGAATATTTGATACACTTAATTATTTTATTTATGATAATTATATTGTTTTAAACCAAAAAAAAACAATATGTCCTGAAATAGTAATTGTTGACATTGATAGTAAAACATTAAAAGCATTTGCTTATTGGCCGTTTAGAAGAAGTGTCTATAGTCAAATATTACAAAAAGTAATAAATGCCTCTCCAAAAGTAATTGGCATCGATTTATACTTTAATACTACGCAAAGAAATAAAATTGAAGATGAAAAACTTCATTCAATTTTAAAGACCTTTAAAAATATTGTAATATCGAGCAGATTTGAATACAGAACAGTTAATACGATAAAAGTAATGGTACCTGAAGATAGCTTATTTCCTGACATTACACGAGGACATGTTTTGTTAAGCGAAAAAAAAGTTATAAGATCATTTCCACCTTTTAAAGTTATACCAGCTTTTTCTTTGCAAGTTCTTAAATTATATTATCAAAATAAATTACCTATAAAACTTAAAAATCTGTTAACGTATCAAAACAGCCATAATTATTCTATTAGTAAAGACATACTTATTGATTTTAAAAGACCAATTAGCCAATTTAAACATATTTCTTTTATTGATATTTATAATAATAAAGATAATTTAGAAGAGTTAAAGAATAAAATTGTTTTAATAGGTGTTAGTGATACCAATTTAACACCTTTTTATTCTACGCCGTTTAATATTAATAATAAAGAACTTTCTGTTCCGTCGGTAGAGTTACAAGCACAAATTATTGATAGTTTTATTAATTACAGTGGCTTAAGAGCCATACCCGATGTTCTTGTGTTTATTATTTCTGCTATAATTGCCAGTTTGTTTTATTACCTTTCAAAAGGTAAAAGTATCTTTATGCAAGGAGCAGTGTTTATATTGTCAATGATTATAGTTATTATTATTGATTACGTGATTTTTAAATATTTAAATTTATGGTTTCCACCAGTTATTTTAATTTCAATTTTGATACTTATTTTTAGTTTTTATATTTACTCTACAATTAACAAAATAGACAGAAGTATTGTTAAAACCATTGAAGAATTAAATAAAGATGAAAACTTATTCCTTGAAAGACTTCCAGCGGAGGTGATTGATAAGGTAGAGTTTTTTGAAAGACTTGTTGGTACAATATCTCAAGATAGAAATATTATTAAATCTATTATAAACGGCATTAATAATGGCATAATTGTTTTTGATAAGGAAGAAAAAATAATATGGGCTAATTCGTTAATTTTAAAACTTTTTCAAAATAGTCTTGTTCTTAATAACTCTATCAGGGAACTTATTAGTGAAATAGATTTTGACAAAGCAATTGAGTTAGTGGATGAAAAAGGTGTTTTTAGGCAA
>JBFMGH010000078.1:0-11672 GCA_040752795.1 Cyanobacteriota bacterium | reverse complement strand
CTACCTTAATAGCTGATAATGTTGGGGGCCCTATAAATCAATTAGATACAAGCCTTACCGGAGCTTTTTCTGCAACTTTAACAGGCTCATTATATTTAAATGAGATCAATAATGATTTAAATATTGGCTTAATTGATGCATTAACAGGTAACGTTACTATAGACACCAGCGGTAGAGCACTTATAGATGTCAATAATGATGGAGCCAGTAATATAATTGCTCAAAGCTTTATCTTTAATGGTGGAGACATCGGATCTGCTTTAAATCCTTTTGAAATTGATCTTACCAATGACTTTAGCGGCACTTCTACTGGTAATGTTTATTTAACAGAAACAAGTGTTGATTTTCAAATTAACTTATTAACTGCACTTGGAGATGTAATTTTAAACTGCCCTGGAGATTTTATTGATTCAGCATTTGACAATAATGCTAATGTTGATGCAGTAAATATAGTATTAAACTCAATTAGTATAGGTGATGCAACTAACTACTTTGACATATTAGCTACTGGATCAATAAATGCAACAGCCACTAATGATATTTTCCTTGCAGAATCAAATGGCAATATGGAAATTGATTTAATTACTTCAACAGCAGGTACGGTTAATTTAAGAACTGTTGCTGGAGATATATTAGACTTTAATTTTGATGGTAATCCTAATATTGTTGCTAGTGATATATTATTTGAAACTGGATCTATAGGAACCTCTGTAAATCATTTTGATATTGATTCTACAGGTGGTCTCGTATCATTGATTGTTACAGGAGACTCTTATTTAAATGAAACTAATGGTTCTCTCAATGTGTTAGCAAGCAGTGTACTTTCTATATTCTTAGAGTTTACCTCACAAACATCTGATATTAGCGTTGATTCAATATCGACAATGGGTAACGTTACTTTAAATGCCCCTAATGGAGGTATTATTGATTTTAATAATAATTTTTTACCTGAAATAATTGCTACTGATTTACAGATTAATTCTGATTTTATTGGTTCTTTTATTAATGAATTTGATATAAATATCACAGGAAACTTGATTACAACAACTAATATGGATCAATACATCTTTTCAACTGATGGTAATTTAAATATTCAAAGTGTTCAATCAACAGCTGGAGATGTAACCCTGAATGTTGCAGCTGGCATGGGGGGAGTTCTTGATGCTAACAATGACCCTGCTGCTGATATAGTAGCTAATAATTTATATATTAATGCTGATTATGCTGGTACATTAGCCAATCCACTGGATGTATTTTTAGGCTCTTTCTTTAATGCTCAGGTAGCTGGTGATTTATATATTACTGAGCCAATTGGCAACCTGGATGCTGGGCTAGTACAAAGTCCTGCTGGTGACATTAATTTAACTTCAGTTGCAGGTAATTTAAATGTTGATTTTATTTCAACAACCGGTATTACTACCTTAAATGCTCTTTCAGGCTCAATAAATGATATAAACGATGATGCTAACACTAACGTGGCTTCAGACACTTTAATAATTAACTGCCAGAGCATTGGTACGGCATTAAATTATTTTGATATTGACCTGACAAATATTTTAGACGTATTAGCAACCAATGATATCTTTATTAGCGAAAATAATGGCAATATGGATGTTCAAAGTGTTGTATCTTCTCTTGGCAACATTTATTTAAATTCTGTCATAGGCAATATAAATGTTAATATAATTGATTCAAATCTTGATACATATTTAACTGCAACTAATGGAGTTATAATTGATGCCAATAATGATATCAATCCAAATGTGTTGGCTCAAGATCTTAGTATAACCTCTCAGGCAATAGGTAGTAATTTAAATAATTTTGATTTTGATTTAACTGGTGATTTCAGCGCTCAGGTTGATAATGATTTGTTTGTTACTGAAACAAATGGTAATTTTATTATTAATACAGTTCAGTCAGCCTCCGGAAATGCTTATTTAACTTCTAATAACGGCAATATAGGCATAATTAATATTGTTAATGCACCATTAGATGTTATATTAAATGCGCTTAATGGAATGATAATTGATTCAGCAAATACAGCTGCCCCAAATATTTTTGCTGATAATCTAACTATTAATGCTATGTCAGTTGGTAACAACCTAAATTATTTTGATATTGACTTAATCAGCGACTTGTTTGTTAACGCAAACGGTGATATATATATTATCGAAACTACAGGCCCAATGACACCAAGAAATGTTCAATCTGCAACAGCTAATATTTATTTGACTTCATTAAATGACAATATTAATGTTGGCTTAATTCAAACGCCATTGAATGTATTCTTAAATGCTAGCGGTGATGTAACAGATATCAATAATGATGCACTCCCCAATATATTTTCTAATAACCTGACAATAAACTCAAACAGCATTGGCAATTTATTGGATCCACTTGAAGTAGATCTCAATGGTTTATTAGATATTCAAACAACCAATCAAATTGTTTTGGATGAAACAAATGGACCTATAAACACTGGTAATATTACCTCTGTTGTTGGTTTTATACGATTAAGAAGTTTAAATGGGGGCATTAATCTCGGTAGAATATCAACAACCAATGATATTGAATTATTATCAAGTCTTGGTCCTATTATTGATGCAAATAATGATAATCTGGTTGATATTTCAGCCTCAAATGCTATATTAACTGCACAAGCAATTGGAGACCCTCTAAATCATGTTGAAATAAATATACCAGGCTTGCTAAATACCAATACTACACTTGACATCAATTTAACACAGGTTAATAATGATTTAAATATTAACAATGCAATATCAACAGCAGGTGGAATTTCCTTCATAACTAATAATGGCAACATAATAATACGTTCAATCGATGCATCTGGTGACGTTTCTGTTGTATCGCAAACCGGTTATATTATAGATTCTGATGATACTGATGATTCCTTAACAAATATAATTGCTGATGGTAATCTATATCTTGAATCAAACAACGGTAGTGATTTCTTGGGAATTGGCTCTGATAATGGTATAAATTCTATGGGAGATCTTGATATTGATCTTATTGGCAACCTGACAGCTATTGCCCGGAATGGATCCATATTTATTCATCAGGTTAACGGTGATCTAATAATTGATAATACAACAACTGATGCTATACCTGGTTGTAATACATATATTCAATCAAATGGTGGAATTTATAATACTGCAAATACCATTACTACATATAATCTTGACCTTATTTCAAACGGCAACATTGGAGAACTTACTAATCCTCTTATTGTCCAGATTAATAATAATGTTACTCTTTCCCTTGATATTAATTCTAATAGTAACAATGTTTATATCAATCAGGGTACTGGTGATGTTTATTATACTTCTCAAAATTCTGGTACTATAGTAATAAATAATAGCAACGGTTCTGTTTTTGATCTATCTGGAACTTTTATTATTAACACTAATACTACAACTACAACCACTACTACTAATATAACCACATATACTCCTGTTACAACATCAACTATCTCTACTACATATGATGGAGATGAATTCTTACTTAATCAGGATAGTGGTAATATATATATATACGATAAATCTACTGGAAAAATTTCTATTATTAGTAATTACGAAAGTGATAACGTTATCCAAAATGATGTAACAAATTCAATAATAACTTATTTATTAGATGATGGAGAGTCTATTGATAATTCTGAATTTAATAGCAATCAAGCTAATACACATGGTAGTGATTTTGGGCTAGGATCAGCTTTCTTTGACTCTATTTCATCAGATAATCCTATAGACACCGCTAGTGCAAGTGTTATGACAACATTATTTTCAATTTGCAAAGGTATTGGAACATGTAGCGATATTGATACTTCTGAAAATATAGATTTAGCCTTTCAATCGTTTACATTGTCTAATGATAATGAATTTGAAGCAGATAAATATGGAACACAATTTGCTGTTAATTGCGGTTATCACCCTGCTGGCCTTGAAGGATTCTTAATCACATTAGAAAAAATAGAACAAAGCGTTAATAATATATCTTCTAATATCGATAGACAATATACCCCAGTATTTAGCTACCGTCATCCAAAAACTACTGCAAGAATTGATATTATTAAAGATATTATTGACGATAAAAACTTGCTGAAAGTAAAATCTAAAAAAATAAATAAAAAGTTTTATAAGTCTATCATAGCTAATATTAAATAATTTTAATAAGTTATAGCAATTAAATAAATTATATTGTTAATGTGTTAATATAAATTATTTTATATTAAAGGCTATTAAATATTTGTTTCTTTTGAACTATTCAGGTTATTATTAAACTTTTCCGGAAATAATGATAGAAAAAATAATGCTAATACGCTGCATAATTAATGATAAATAATGTTTGTTATTACTATTAAATTATTGGCTTAACAGGTATCACATGAAATAATAATGCAATATTTTATTGAAATATAATTTGAAAATTAAATATTATCTTTAAATAACCTTAATTAATAACTTATTCGATAGCTATATCATCAGCAAGTTTAACAAACTTCTTCTTATTAATACGTTTTACTTTACTTGATCTTAAATCATTCTTGGTTATTTTATTATCAATTTTACTAATCCTTGAAACAGTTTCAGGATGTCTATAATTAATTGTTGGTGTAACTTTATTATTTGCTTCAATTCCTTTTTTCTTCTGATAATCTTCAATAAACTTCATTGTTATTAAGGCACCTTCTAATGCCGCTGGATGGTAACCCATCCGTGAAAGGTATTCGGTAGCCATTAAATCTGCATCATATTCATGATCAGAAGATTCAATATATATAGAGCTTTCAGTTAATACTACATTATCAGGTAAATAGAAACTGTCACAAGTATTTTCTCCTTGACAGAAATTTAATAATGAGTTCATAACATTTGAATTTGTTGTATCAATAGGCTTTTTATCTGATTTAATAACTGCATTGAGTATAGTCATTGTTGTTGAGGAATCATTATTATCAATATTTTGTGATTCATTGGTACCAGAAGAATCTGCAACTTTAAAATTCTTATTTGAAATATTATTAATAGCTGTAGATGTATTTTCTTGAGTAATATCATCAATATTTTCTGATATACTTTCACTTTTTTGTTCAATAAATACCTCTTTACTAATTGGGTCTATAGTTAAAATACCACTAACATATTGAATATTATAGTTGGAACTGCTTAAACCATATGGATTTATAAAGTAATTTCCTGGATTACTAAATTGTTTAGCCGAGGTGCTATAATTTAAGACACCTGAAAGGCTTGATCTATTATCACCAGAAACGAATCCAGAAATAGTTGATGTAAATGAAGGGTTATTCATACCATAAATTTTAAATGAATTATTTGCAGTTACAGTTAAATTAGCTGGTATAATTGTCAGGTTGCCTGAAATAAAGTTAATAACATAATTATTAGCAGTTACACCATAAGGTATAACAGAATATGTTCCAACACTACTTGTTATACTGGCTAAAGTATTAAACCCAAGTGATCCATTTAATACTGACTCATCCTGGCCTAATACGAAACCATTTATACTAGATGTAAAGACTGGATTATTAGAACCATAAACTTTGCTGGCATTATTTGTTGTTATATTAAGTATCGCTGGATTTATCAAAAGATTTCCGGTATTTAATGCTGTTACATTGTAATTAGAATTTGTAAATACTCCGGTTATTGTATGCGTCGTTCCAGCATTGCTTAATTGTGAAGCTGTGGTCCAGTTGTATACCGGTGCAAAATCTCCAGCTATCGTATCTCCATTAACTAAAGTGTTTCCATTCGCTGTATATAATATTGCCGATGGATCATCTCCATAATCCATATTCTGATCATCTATTGTTATCGTTATATCACGCTGAGTAACAGTTAAAGTACCATCAACAAAACTATTAAATTGATATCCCATGTTAGTCAGTAACAAACCACCCTGTTCAATGTCAATTAAATAACTGCCAACTACACTTGTTCCATCAGCAGGAGAAGTAATGCTGGCCGCTCCTGTAACGGCATCAGCTTCTGCGTCACCATCAATCAAGCCATTTAAATTATAAGTAAACATTGGATTAGGGTCACCATAATCTTTACTCTCATTAACAGCCGTAAAGGTTAAAGTAGGTGATATATTATAAATAAAATAATTATTTCCATCGTTTATACTTGCATCAATTGGAGCTAACGAAGAAATTGTTTCACTATATCTTTTGCTATATCCAGCAATATTTTCAAGGGTATTAGCCGGATCTGAAGAATATATTAACCATCTGTCAAATGGTGTAACAATAGCCAATGGGCCTGAATTATTTGCAACATTGCCATTTAATGTACTTATAGCAAGAGGATTTGTAACTCCATTACCTGTTATTATTGCTCCTGCATTAATAACAACATCAGAATTTGCTGTCGGTCCATTATTATAAACCCTAATTGTTCTTGATAAAATATCATTTAAAACAATATTGCCACTTTCAGTAAACGTTTTACCAAGCCCATCTCTCAGGTCTATTAATAAATCACCCGTATTTGTTGTAATTATTGTACCTGGCGCCATAACTATTTCAGCAGGGCCAGAATCTCTTTCAGCATTTATTACACCATTTGCAATAGTTGCATTTGCTATAAGAGTAAGGTTTGCTTCGTCAGTGTTTATATTTCCATTAATATAAATACTTCTTCCTGCCATAAGCGACAGGTCATTACCTGAGCCAGCTGTATTATCCACAATAAGGTCAGAATTTAAAAATATGTCATTATTAGCCTGTAAAATGACTACCTGGTTAACTAAAAGATCTGCTAATGCCTGACTTGATATTGTTACACTAGATGATTGATTATCCGTAAACAACATATTGCCAAATATTGGATTTCCACCAATAGTAAATAATCTAACAGCACCAACATCTACCATAGTATTATTAAAACCATCATCACCTTTTGCATTGGTTCCACCACCTATAACTCTTCCACTAGCTGAGCCAACAGCTAATATATCTCCATCAAGTGAAACAGATCTACCAAAAAAGTCATTACTATCTAATGGAACATTAATATTATTATTTCCTGTATATTCATAACCTATAGTTTTTTCCAGACTTCCGCCACTAAAATTAGAATTGTTAAATGTATAAATATATACAGCACCACTATCTGGTGTTAAATTATTAAACCCATTATCATATGGAGCACCTATTGCCAACCGGTTATTATTAAGTGAAACAGATAGTGTATTTTCATAATCAGGGGCAGAATCAAAAGAAAAATTAATGTCATTTGCACCAGAATACCCATCACCTATTCTTCCTTGCAGCACACCTCCTGAAAAAACAGTATCAGTAAATGTATAAAGATAAACAGCTCCACCATTTACACTGCCTAGGTTATTAAAGCCATCATCGCCAACAGCCGTTATAGCTAGCTGTGTACCTTCAAGTGCTACGGACATACCAAAGCCATCGCTGGCATCCAGCATACCAGCAACATTTATATCTTTTGGCCCTCCAAAGCCACAACCTATTCTTGCCTCAAGATTGCCTCCCGCAAAAGCACTGTCAGTAAAAGTGAATAAAAATACAGCCCCTTCATATAGAGTAGCCATACTATCTTCCCAAACAAGACCTGTTGCTAAGCGATTGCCATCAAGAGAAACTGATGACCCCATTTCATCCCAGTTGTTTAAAACTATAGGTACATCTTTAGGGCCAACATAGCCATTTCCAATAATCCCTTCAAGGTTAAGGTTATTAAAATTGTCATTAAAAGTAAATAAATATACTGCCCCACGATGTTGAATTAAATTGTCAATGCCAGCATCATGAGGAGCTCCAACAGCAAGTCGTTCACCATCCAATGAAACTGAAAATCCGAATTGGTCATTAGGATCCAGCTGCAACTGAAGATTATAATTCCCTCCTCCAATATAACTATCGCCAATAATTCCTTCTAATGCTACATTACTAAAAGTTGATCCGGTAAACGTATAAAGATAAACAGCTCCACTATTTGCAGCAATATTTCCAAAACCATCATCATATGCTGCACCAATAGCTAAACGATCACCATCAATAGAAACAGATGAGCCAAAACCATCTGCATTCTCTAATGTTTGCGAAATAGATTGTTTGCCATCATAGTTTCTTCCAATAATAGAATTAAGTTCAGGGTTATTAAAATTTTCATCCGCAAACGTGAAAAGATAAACAGCCCCTGGATTGTCGTTATTGTCGATATTTTTTCCATCGTCCTGACAAGCACCAATAGCAAGCCTACTCTGATTTAATGAAACTGATCCACCGAACCAGTCTTCATTTCCGAGTGATACATGAACATCTTGAGGACTCTGGTTATATTCAAAACCTATTGTGCCAACATTATTACCTCCAGAAAATGTACTATCTGTAAAGGTAAATAAATAAACTGCACCGGCATTAGATCTGTTATTATTAAAGCCGCTATCACCTCTTGCACCAACAGCAAGGCTATTATTTTCCAGAGCAACAGAAACACCAAACCTATCATTATTGTCTAAATTTATATTAATATCTTTAGGCTGAATGGTATAATTTTCACCAATAATTGCTTCTCTTGTTCCACCATTAAATAAAGAATCTGTAAATGAATAAAGATACACAGCACCACCAGTGGCTGCACCAAGGTTAAGTCTTCCATCATCATCTTCAGAGCCAACTGCTAACCTATTGCCATCGAGTGAAACAGATATTCCAAAACCATCTCCACCTTCAATATTAGTTTCATTAATATCATTAGGACCAAGATATCCTGAGCCTATGGTACCAACCTTGCTGCAAGCAGTAAATGGTAAGCCTGTAAAAGTGTATAAATTAACTGCACCAGTTCCAACCCCAGCTGCATCATCATCATAGCCAACTACCAGCCTAGTGCCATCAAGAGAAACAGCCTGACCAAATTTAAAATCATTAACTAATGGTTCACTAACACCGCCAGAAGCTGCATAACCGTCACCTATTTGATATTGGAATAAGCCATTATTAAATTTTTTATCATTAAAAGTAAAAAGGTATACAGCCCCCGAGTTATTTACAAGATTACCGAAACCATCATCGCTAGTTGCTCCAACAGCCAATCTATTATTATCAAGTGATACTGAGGTTCCAAAAAGATCACCTGGTTCTAACTGAGACCATATATTAATATTCCTGCCTCCATTATAATCTTCACCTATAATTCCTTCCAGAACAGCACCAGTAAAAGTAGAATCATAAAAGCTATATAAATATACAGCACCGGAATCATTTGTCATATCAGTAAAACCATCATCACCATTTGCCCCAACTGCCATACTATTACCATCTATTGAAACTGAACAACCATAATTATCAGCATTAGCTATGTTTTGAGAAATATAATTCGTTGATGTGTAACCACTACCAATTCTTCCTATCATTCTATTATAGTCTAGATTGCTGTTATCAGATGCAAGTAAATAAACTGCCCCTGTATTATTTTGTGTATTTGCATATCCATCGTCATATTCAGCTCCAACTGCTAAATATTGCCTGTCTAAAGAAACAGACATACCAAAATTATCACCTGAGTCAAGCGTAATATTTTTATTATTACCACCTGAATAACCATTACCTATAATAGCTTCCGGGGTTTTATTTGTAAAATCCTGATCCTGATAAGAAAACAAATAAACGGCTCCAGCATCTGACACTGTGCCACTAAAACCATCATCACCTTTGGCGCCAACTGCCATTTTTAAAGTATCAAGCGAAACATTTATTCCGAATTCATCACCATCATCAAGTGTAATATTAAGATCATCAGCCCCTAAATAATTATCACCAATAACACCTCTTGCCTGTCCTCCAGAAAAATCACTTGTTGCAAATGAATATAGATATACTGCACCTTTATTCTGTGCACCAGAAACGCCAAACCCATCATCGCTTCTTGCTCCAACAGCTAGACTGTTGCCATATAATGCTATACCACTGCCAAATGCATCCTGTATATCCAATGTTTGACTAATGTCTTTAACACCGCCATAACTATCACCAATAATAGCTTCAAGATTACAGCCAGCAAAATTTGCACTTGTAAAAGAATATAAGTATACTGCTCCTGAGTCAGTGACAAGACCCGTAAAGCCGTCATCGCCTGGCGCCCCTACTGCAAGCCTATTACCATCAAGCGAAACTGATGTGCCAAATTGATCCCATGCATCTAAGCCCAATATGATGTCATATGTTCCATTAACACCAATAGAAAGTGCTTGATTTCCACCACTAAAAGTATTATCAGTGAATGTAAATAAATATACAGCCCCTCTATTACCTTCATCGTCTGACATCCCGACAGCCAGTCTGTTATTATCTAATGATACTGATCTACCAAAATGATCACCATCTTCTACAACAGCACCAAGGTTTTTACCACCTAATAAATCGTAATTATCACCAATAATTCCTTCCAGGTTTGCTTCATTAAAATTGTTATCTCTAAATGAATATAAATATACAGCCCCTCTATTAATTCCCAAATTAAGATTATCGTCATCCATGTAAGCACCAACCGCCATCATATTCTGGTCTATTGATACAGCACATCCATAAGCATCATTAGATTCAATATTAGAAGGATCCTGGTCAATTTGATCATAATTATGACCAATGATAATAGAATACTGGTTATAATCAGTATCAGCAATTGTTATGTTTTTAGGGTCAAACAACACATTTCCTGCTCTATCATTTTTAGATGATTGAACCGTTCCACCATAGGATAAAGTATTACCTGAAGAAATCTCTACAAAACCACCTTTCCCTGAAATTTCACCCGGGGTAGCAGAATAATCACCGAGAATAATTGCATTATAATCTGCCCAGGTTATTATTGTGCCACCATCACCACTGTCGCCATTTGCATTAGCTGCCAAACTTGTACCACCAGTCATAGTAAGAATTTTGGCATTTGGAATCTCGTCTTTTTCAAGATTTTTACCACCCTGGTACTCTCCACCAAGCCTAATAATTCCACCTCCGGTTTCTCCTGATGCATCAATAGATGGAGTTAATAATTTAGTTGCCGGAGCTGTAATATCAACCTGTCCGCCTTTTCCAGCTATCCCAATGGCCTTATAATCACCAGACGTTGTTATTTGCTTGCCGGCAATATGAGTTATTTTACCCCCATCAACACCAGAAACATCAATATGTGAGCTTGTGGTTTCCCATGTTTTATTGATTACATGAATATTTACTTTACCACCTGAGCCTGTGTTTCCTATTGCTTTTATATTTCCAGCAAGAGATAAATTCCCTGCTATAATATCTACCTGACCGCCATTATCATTACTTACATCAATACTTCCGCCAGTAGCAACAAACTTTGAATCAATTAAAATACTGGCATTGTTGCCAGTAGCTTTAATATTAGAAGCATTATCTAAACCAATCATATTACCAGACTTAATATTTACAGTATTTCCAGAAGAATTATTTTCGTTATTTGCGATAATATTTCCATAATTTTTAATATCATTTGAAGCAATTAAATATATCTCTTCATCCTGAATAACCTGTTCATTAGCTGGTAAAATATTTTCAGTATTAACTATATCCTCGGTATTATAACTTGATTCATCAAAATTAACACCGGTTTCAATATCACCGTGAT
>JBFMGH010000077.1:0-3057 GCA_040752795.1 Cyanobacteriota bacterium | reverse complement strand
TTAAAGCACCTAACAAACCAATTTTTCTGGTATGTTTAAGTCCTCTATCAAGTATTTCAATAATTGAACTTGTTGAAGGGTATCTGACCGGTAGATTTAAATAGCTGGCAATACAAAAATGACACTTTTGAGAACACCCCCGCTCTACTTCTATTAATAATGTATCGCTAAAAACAGTGTCAGAGGTTAAAATAGGTGAATATACACATTGATCAATGCAAGAGTCAATAGCTTTTTTTACGGTTGAACTCTTATTATCATTAATATTAACTATACTTTTGATTGTGTTATCTTCGTTATAATTAATATCAAAGAATTCAGGCACATAAATACCGCTTATTTTAGATAATAAATTTAATTTGCTTTTTTTGTCAACGGTTTTATTATTGTAGAGCAATTTAGATAATTGTTTTAATGGTTCTTTTCCATCTCCAATAACTATAAAGTCAAAAAAATCAGAAAAAGGTTCAGGATTAGTAGAAACGACAGGCCCCCCAGCAAATATTATTGGATGTTCTTCTGTTCGATATTTTTTTAAAACAGGTATATTGTGAGCCTGTAATATCTTAAAAATTCTTAAAAAATCAAGCTCAAAAGAGAACGAAAAGCTAATAATACTATTATTTAGAAGTTTGGTGGTTTTAGAGTCGCTAAAAAGTCTTTGAGGTTTTATGTATTCAAGAGTATCCATGAGTTGAAAAAGATGCAAGAAACCTAATGATGACATACCGAGGTGATATGGCCCCGGAAAGCAAAGGTAAAAATCTAATGGATCATTAACCTTCTCAGAGGGAGTGTATAAATATGTTTCTATAGTTTGTTTTTCCATTGAAAATAAATTTATTTACAATCTCTATTGATGTATATTCTATAATATTAGAATTAATTCGTGTAGTATGCAAAAAAATCTATGTAAAAAAGAAGAATTGATGCTTAAAGTCACCAATAGTCGAAGGCTTACTGGTGACGAGTATTTGTTTATATATGAAAATGCATCACTTATAGAATTAGGAAATCTGGCTAATCAAATAAGAAAAAAAATACATCCAGATTCTGATCCTGTAACATTTGTTATTGATAGAAATATTAACTATACAAATATCTGTTCCTGTCAGTGTAAATTTTGTGCTTTCTACAAATCACCTGAAAGTAAAGAGGGTTATGTGCTTGATTATAATGATATCAAATCAAAAATAAATGAATTGATATCAAATAATGGTACACAGGTACTTCTTCAGGGAGGCTTGAATCCTGAATTGGCCCTTGATTATTATATTAATATGTTAGTAAGCATTAAAAAAGATTTTCCAGATATAACACTACACGCTTTTAGTCCTCCAGAAGTTTCTTTTATAGCAGATAAAAGTGCTATGAAAATTGAAGAATTACTTAATATACTAAAAAATGCAGGCCTTAATTCAATTCCTGGTGGTGGTGCTGAAATATTAAACGATTCGGTTAGATCATTGATAAGCCCTAATAAAATAAATTCACAAACCTGGCTTGAGGTTATGGAAATTGCACACTCCCTTAATATACCTTCTTCTGCTACAATGATGGCTGGTAGCATAGAAAAACAGGTAGATATTATTGAACATTTAATTAAAATAAGAGACTTGCAGGACAAATCACAAGGCTTTATTGCTTTTATACCCTGGAGTTTTCAATGTAATAATACAAAAATAATAACAGATAAATTTTTTACCGGACAGGATTATCTTAAGTTAGTAGCTATATCAAGAATAATTTTAGACAATATATCAAACATTCAGGTTTCATGGCCAACACAGGGCATTAAAATTGCTCAGCTGGCTCTTAATTTTGGGGCTAATGATTTTGGTGGCACAATGATGGAAGAAAATGTCCTTGCAAGTACAGGTTTAAAAGTTAAATCATCTTTAAAAAATATTATTAATGCTATAACTGCAATGAAAAGAGTTCCGGCACAAAGAAATACAAATTACAATATTATTAGAAGATTTTCAGAATAAGCTTATTAGTCATTTTGTAATTAAAAATTTATAATAATGTCTCCAAATAAAAACTCCCTTAAGCCTAGTATAGGGGGGGCTTCTGGGAGGTTAATGGTAGTTATCATTTTTGGATGAGGAAGAATATGCACTCTTAGGGGTGAGTACATATCATATTTCATATCATTATTGCGTTAAGCGAATTTAAAATTTTATAAGAAACTCTACATTCAGTCATTCCATTAACTGAAACCTTTGCTAAAGAATTGAAATTGAGAATTGATAAACTTGTTGAGGCTGAATTTAACTCTTTGCTGAATATATTGACAGCCTGAGTTTTGCACATTCCAATGGGGTTATGGCATGTCTTTGCACTTTCTAAAAATCTATATTCTGATTTCCCCACTGCGTTACCCCTTTATACGTTTGCCACTCAATTAACCCAACCGACGTTATACTATTAAACAAAATGAACTGAGTTATGGCAACTACTTTTTTTTTACTACAATAATCACGTATTTGTTGTATTCAGATTATAGTTGAATAATTAGCTTCTTTACAGTTCGTTACTATTACAAAAGTTTATAAAGTTTTAATAATCATTTGAATTTTAATAGTAAGCTTATGTATTTTTAACACACCAAAAGAAACTTCGACAATCTTAATATTGAAAAGATTTAATACGATTGAATCTTCACGAATTGTAATAAAAGTGTAAACTCAACAACTATCTGCATAAACAGCAACAATTACATGCATAATATGTAATTTACGTAGTATTAATATTTGTTTATGATTCGTAAAATATGGTTACTTGAAAATGCCTCTCATTAAGTGTTTTCGTAATTTATAACTAACTATTTGAAGTACAAATAATCTGAAATATATAAAATTAAAAAAATTGCAAGATACATTTTCTATTAATCTTGTGAAATTGTAATCAGGACCAAAAATAATTCTGATATACTTTTCCACATAAGTAATAAATAGATAGTAAAATTATGATATAATAACTAAGTTATATTATAGTTTGTTTGAGGAATAATATGGCTGGTAAACCAATAAATGCAAAAATAATTAAAGGTGG
>JBFMGH010000076.1:0-4883 GCA_040752795.1 Cyanobacteriota bacterium | reverse complement strand
ATATTTAAAAGAACATTATCCTAATCAAAGCCTAGAATCAGCTCACCAGGATTATTTACATACGTTTAGAGCTAAAAAATTCAATAATATTAATGATTATTGCTCAGTTGCGTAAAACCTGTTATAAGCTTTAATAAATTTGTTTTTTTGTTTATCCAGTATTTCTTCAAAACCAGCTTTGTTTTTGTTATTGTTCCATTCTCTATTTGCTTCACTATAAATGTTTTTTAAAAACTCATCTTTATTAATGAAGATATCATGAACGAAATAAACACCTGAAATTTCTTTCAAGTCTTCTATAAATTGTTTATCAGAAAATTGTTGTGGTATTTCATAATCTCTTATTGATTGTATAAGTAAAAAATCTAAAATTATTGCTCTGGGTTTACCAGTCGATACATATTTCATTACTTTACTATATGCAGTACGTGGCCACGGAAATCTTCCTAGGCCCAAACTAGTTAAATCTTTAGAGCCCCTTAGCGTAAGGTCATCAATTGCTATTATTAATATATCAGGGCTGGCAGGTTTCATTCTTAGCTTAGATCTTAAATTATAAGCTTTAAGCTCGAGCCCATTAGCAAAAATAACATTGAAAATTAAAACAACAAAAAAGTAAATTAAAACTAAAATAAACACTTTAGACTTGTTGTTTAAAATAAAATTTATAAATTCCTTTAAATTATTTTGTATTTTTTCACTCATAAACATTTCCATTTTATAAACATGAAGATTATACATAAATAACATTTTCTTGAATTTAGTTTTTGTTTTTACCATTATTAATTATGGTTTGATTAAAGATACATCACAAAATTATTGTTTATATCCGGAGAATAACTAAATGAAGAAATATAAAACATCAATATTAATTATAGTAGGTATTGTAGTTGTTATTGTCATTGCTACTATTGCAATTGTTGGTCATTATGATTTTCATGGCTGGCAAGATGTTCGTTATCAGAAAGTTAAAGAATCCTTTACTGTATCTGGAAACGTTGAATCTCTGAGTAAGAGTTATCTTAAAGCCCCACTTTCTGGCAAAATTGAGTCTGTAAGGTTTGATGAAGGCATAGAAATTTCTGAAAACGATATCCTGGCTTCCTATGACAAAAAACCCTATGAAGCCAGGGTTGAAGAGCTTGAAGCAATTTTACATGAAGCCAGACAAAATTATCTTAAACTTAACTCTGGTTACCGTGATCAAGAAGTTGAAGCAGCTAAAGCTGCATTCGAAAAGCAAAAAGACTTGCTTAAACTAAAAAACCTGGAACACGAAAAAGTCCTTAAAGATAAATCAAGAAATACAACTCTTTTTGAAAAAGAAATGCTAACACCTAAAGAATATGAAGACTATATTAAGAACCTTGAAATAACTGAAGCCGCTGTTGAAGATCAACAGAATGCTGTTAAAGTAGCTCATAGCGAATATAACCTGTTAAAAGATGGCTTCAGGATCGAAGATATTAGATCTGCTAAAAGCAATATAGAAAAAGTTCAGGCTATGCTAAAAGAGGCATTTGATACATTTGATAAAACTGATATAAGATCTCCTATTTCAGGCAAAATTATCTCTAAAAGCGTCGATACTGGTGATAACGTACAGGCTGGTGACCCTCTTTTTACAATTTATAATAAATCTAACCTTGAAATTAAGGCCCTAATTGAAGAAGAAGATATAAGAAATATTAAACTACACGATACCGTTAAAATCGTCTTAGATGCTTACCCTGACAAAACCCTTACAGGTAAAATTACAGCTGTTTACGATAAAGTAGAAGAATCTACACGCCTGTTGCCTGTTAAAATCGATATAATAGAGAACAAACATAATATAGATATTCTCCCGGGAATGACAACAAGCTGCACCTTTACAGGCCATGAAATTAACTATCTCACTGTTCCTAAAGATGCACTTCAAAGAGACGGTAAAAAATACTTTGTTGAAACAAAACAAGGAAAAGTTTACCTTGAGGTTGGCAAAGAACACGGGGATAGAGTTCTTGTTAAAGGTAATTTAACTGATAAAGATATGGTATATGTAAAATGAACTTTGCTATAAGCCTTGCTTTAAAACATCTTCTTAGCAGCAAAATTCAATCATTGTTGATAATTTTTGCTGTTGCCCTTGGTGTTGTTGTTATAATCTGGGTACCATCAGTTAACGAAGGTTTCTATAAAGAATTATTAGACAAAACAATAGATACTTCACCACATATATCTATTCATAGGTACGATGATATAGATGATATAATGAATTTAAAAGTTGTTAACAAAAAATGGTATCTGAATCAGGATAAAACAATCTTAAAAAAAAGACGTATACAGTCTTATCAGAGCGTAATTAAAGAAATTAACAATGTTGAAGGTATTGTTTATGCTTCACCTACTGTATCTGATAATGCATCACTTATTAACGGAGAAAAGAACCTTAGTATAACATATATTGGCATTCTTTACCCAGAATACCAAAAAATTGTCAACATTGACAAAGACCTGGTTATTGGCACATATAAAAAATTAAACCCTGATGGAATAGCTATAAGTAAAAGAATAGCTGAAAAACTCAGGGTAGAATTAAATGATTCCGTTACTTTAAATTCTACATACAGTAAAAAAACACTTAAGATTGTTGCTATTTATAATTCTGGTTTTATATCTAAAGATGAATCCACTGTATACATATCAATGAATACAGCACAGAACTTATCTGGCATAGGCAATCAAGTAGATGACGTCGGAGTTAAAGTTCAAAATCCCTGGCAAGTAGACACAATTGCTAACCAAATTACTTTTAAAACCGGGCTTGAAGCACAAACATGGAAAGATGATAATGAATCTCTTTTATCTGAAATTGGTTCCTTTACATACATTATGTTCTTAATGAATTCTGTAATCATGATAGCTATTGGCGCAGGAGTACTTGGTATAATGATAATTCTAATTACCTCCAAGCATAAGCAGATTGGTATGCTTAAAGCACTAGGAGTAACAAGTAATAAAGTAATATTAATATTTGTTCTTGAAGGGTTAATATTATCCGTTGGTGGCGCAATTGCCGGATGCCTTCTGGGCACCTTCTGTAACTTTTTGTTTAATGCATTCCCTATGCCTATATCAGAAAATTATGGTGTATCCGAAATAAGGGCTATTTACAAATTTAGTATTTATGCTCAAGCTGTTATTCTAGCTATAGCGGCTGGCTGCATTGCTGCCTTTATACCTGCTTATTTATCTTCTAAAATTGATCCGGCAGAGGTTTTAAAAAGCACATGATTGAAGTTATTGATCTTGTTAAAAACTTTGGAACAGAAAAGACCTTTATTACTAAAGTTCTTAAGGGTATTAGCTTAACAATTGAAACCGGCGAGTTTACTACAATTGTAGGGCCTTCTGGTTCAGGCAAAAGTACCTTTCTGAATGTTTTAAGTACTCTTATCAAACCAACTTCAGGAAAAGTTTTATTTGATAATGTAGATATAACAACCTTTAACGAGGATCAACTTGGTAAATTCAGAAACAAAACTATTGGTTTTATCTTTCAAAATCACCATTTATTCTCTGAGCTAACCGCTCTTGAAAATGTCATGATGCCAGCTGACATCGCAGATAATCATGATAAACATATTGACCATGGTAAATACCTTCTTGATAGAGTTGGGCTTAGTGATAGAATGAACTATAAACCAGCTCACCTTTCAGGAGGGCAATGTCAGAGGGTAGCTATTGCAAGAGCATTATTACTATCTCCCAAGTGTCTTTTTGCGGATGAACCAACAGGTAACCTTGATCAGGCAACAACACATGAAATATTCAACCTTCTTGAAGAACTTAACAATGAACAGAAAACTACTATCGTCATGGTTACACATGATGAAAAACTTGCAAGTAGAGTTAATAATACCATAACATTAATTGACGGAAATGTTATTAATTAATCTAACTTACAAGTTGCAATAAGCATTTTATATATAAATTTCAAACAATATTAGCAGGTATTAGCTTGACCAGTCAGGGAAAAACTTAAACCTTCTATAAATTTAATATATTTATTGCGTTCTTTTAACTATATAATTATTCATGATTCTATATAAAATGATTAAACCTTTTTAAAGCAAAAAAAAAGTCAGCATAATGCTGACAAATCTCTTCGAGGATAGAGAGTAGAAACGTCGTCGAAAACTTTTAAGAGGATATTAGAGGAGTTATATGATTTTTAAAATTGTTTATGATTGATTTTAGTTTATTTTCTCTATTTATTAAAAAACAATCAGAATTAAAAAGATGATAGTTTGTAAACAAATTTTAACCTGCTTATTGTTTTTTTACTGACTTAAATCTATTCAATAACAATTTCATCTTAAAAGTGAACAAAAAAAACGAGGCCTCCATATCTCTATGGAATTGCCTCCGAAAAACTATTTACTTAACCAGATGATTAGGCTTTCCTGTTGCCGGAACTTTACGTCTTTACCGGACGGGCTCCCTCGCCAAAATATGTATCGGCCATTTCTTCAAAAAGTTTAGTAGATTTGAATTAAAATTTTAAAAAATATTAAGAAACTTAAAAATCAACATTTGTCCTTTTATATCAAGACTTTCAAGGCAAATTAAACTAAATGCAAATTAGTCTACATATACATGCATAGCCCTAAAGTGTAAGCGTAAAATAAGGGTTTTCAGCTTTTAAAAATCAATAAAAAAAATAAATTTTTTTTTATTTTAAAAAATTATTTTAAGAAATTATTTATTATCAAAAATACAGCTTGAATTATCATTTAACCCGCTTAATTCGTGAATTAGTTACAAACTCTCAAGGCTCAAGTAATGACTTAAGTTAAAGATTTATGCATTTAACACACTGTAAATATTTAACAGGGACC